>NZ_JAHBDR010000063.1:0-62627 GCF_019956575.1 Pseudomonas sp. A-R-19 | reverse complement strand
GACCATAGAGCGTTGGAACCACCTGATCCCATCCCGAACTCAGCAGTGAAACGATGCATCGCCGATGGTAGTGTGGGGTTTCCCCATGTGAGAGTAGGTCATCGTCAAGATTAAATTCCGAAACCCCAATTGCGAAAGCAGTTGGGGTTTTGTCTTTAAAGTAGAAACATCAAGAATTCGCTGGCACGTCGCTACAGACGGACTGGCACACAGAATTTCTTGACGACCATAGAGCGTTGGAACCACCTGATCCCATCCCGAACTCAGCAGTGAAACGATGCATCGCCGATGGTAGTGTGGGGTTTCCCCATGTGAGAGTAGGTCATCGTCAAGATTGAATTCCGAAACCCCTGTCTGCTAACGCAGACAGGGGTTTTGTCGTTTCAGGGGTACTGAAAAGGCCGGGATGAAGCGATCGAACTCTGCAGTGCGCCTCCCCGGGCTGCCGCTGCGGATCACGTTGCCGTGTTTTTGGTCTGGACTTCAGGGTTGTTGAGGTAGCGCGTAATGACCTCGACCGCGCGGTTCAGGTGATGTTCTAGCAGCTTTACGGAGCGTTCGACGTCCCGGTCTTCGGCGGCCCGTAACAGTGCCTTGTGGTCGTCCTGGGACAGTTTGCCCAGGCCCATGGCTTCCAGGTTGAAACGCAGGAAGCGTTCTTCCTCGTTCAGCCCGTCTTCGACCAGTCTCAACAGCCGACGGTTGGGCGCCCGGCTATAAAGCGCCATGTGGAACAGACGGTTGAGCCGGCCGATTTCGCTGTAGTCACTTTGCGTTTCGAGTTCGTCGATGTAATGAGCGGCCTGTTCGAGATCCTCATCCTGGAGAAGTGGCACGGAGAGACGCAAGGCTTCGGATTCCAGCAGGATGCGCAGCGCATAGGTTTCCACGGCGTCGCCCTGGACCAGCGGCGCGACCACAGCTCCCTTATGAGCAATCACGTTGAGCAGCGATTGTGCTTCGAGCTGGCGCAAGGCTTCGCGTACGGGCATGCGGCTGACGCCGAACAGGTCGGCGAGGTCTTGTTGGCGTAGGGCTGCACCGCAGGGAATTCGCCCGTCAAGTATCGCCGAGCGCAGGGTTTCTTCGATCACCGAGCGAGCCAGATGTGCGGGAATTGGCCCGTTGACCTTGATACTGCTGAGAGGGTTGGGCTTTTGTGTCACTAAACGCACCCTGAGTGATGAATTTTTTGGATCCAAATGACAGTAGTAACTGCCTGACAGCTTGTCAAACAAGCGAACGAGTACCTTTCTTGCAGTTTAGCGCGCCGCCAGTGATCTCACCGTGCCATTGTCTTTTTCCGGTCTAACCTTCACCATTCGAACGACTCCCTCCTGCCCACCCAGGATGCCTCGCATTGGCGGCATGTTTAACGATCCCCCGGATTTTACGCTGGCTGTGCAGCGCATTGCTGCTGGCTGGCGTGATGCTGGGCAGCTTGAGTGCCGATTGGGACTTTTCCCTGATCAGCCGGCGGGCGCAGGCATTGTACGGGCCTTTGGGAGAAGGTCAGCAGCGCATTAATGATTGGCAATACTTGCTGGCCAGCCAGAAGCAGCTCGGCGAGCTGGAACAGCTCAACGTGGTCAATCGCTTCTTCAACAAACAGCTGCGATACGTTGAAGACATCGATCTGTGGCATGAAGTCGATTATTGGGAAACCCCGATCGAAGCCCTCTGGAAAGGCGCGGGTGACTGTGAAGACTACGCTATTGCCAAGTACTTCAGCCTGCGTCACCTCGGTGTCTCCAGTGAAAAGCTGCGTATTACCTACGTCAAGGCACTGACCCAGAACCGCGCGCACATGGTGTTGACCTACTACTCGAGTCCGGAAGCCGAGCCCCTGGTGCTCGACAGCCTGATTGAAGCAATCAAGCCGGCCAGCCAACGAAAGGATTTGCTGCCGGTCTACTCTTTCAATGCAGAGGGATTGTGGTTGCCGGGTGCCAAGGGCAACAAAAAGGTCGGCGATACCAAGCGTCTGTCACGTTGGCAGGATGTGTTGAAGAAAATGCAGGCCGAAGGATTCCCGGTCGAGACGACTAACTAGGAGCACGTGCTCAGATGTCCTTGTTCAAACAACTGTTGATCGCTATCTGTCTGTTCCTGGTGGTCGCCTTCACCGGCAGCTTCATGGTCAGTCTGGAGAGCTCGCGCACTCAGTACGTCAACCAGTTGCGCTCTCATGCCCAGGACGCCGCGACGGCGCTGGCGCTTTCCCTGACCCCGAATATCGACGACCCGGCGATGGTCGAGTTGCTGGTCAGCTCGATCTTCGACAGCGGTTACTACGCGAGCATACGCGTGGTTGATTTGAAGACCGACCAGACCCTGGTTGAGCGCACGGGCATTCCGGCGGTCAACAACGTTCCGGACTGGTTCGTCAAACTGATTGGCCTGGAGCCCGCCGGTGGTGATGCGATCGTCAGCCGGGGCTGGGAGCAGGCTGCCCGGGTCGAGGTGGTCAGCCACCCGATGTTTGCGCTGGCCAAGTTGTGGCAAAGCGCTTTGGGCAGTCTGGGCTGGTTGCTGCTATGCGGCGCAGTCAGCGCGGTACTCGGCGCGCTGTTACTGCGTCAGCAACTGAGACCGCTGGATTACATGGTTCAACAATCTCACGCTATTGCCCGGCGGGAATTCCTCAGCCTGCCGCAACTGCCGCGCACTCCCGAGCTTCGTCGGGTCGTACAGGCCATGAACCAGATGGTCGAGAAGCTCAAGGCGTTGTTCCAGGAGCAGGCCGAGCGCAGTGAAAAACTGCGGGTCGAGTCCTATCAGGACTCGTTGACCGGGTTGGCCAACCGGCGTTATTTCGAGATGCAGCTGAATGCGCGGGTCAGCAACCCGGAACAGGCCAGTTCCGGTTACCTGCTGCTGTTGCGGGTCAAGGATCTGGCCGGGCTCAACCAGCGTCTCGGTGGCCAGCGCACCGATGAAGTGCTCAAGGCCGTCGGTGAGCAACTGTCTCGCGAGTGCGCCAAATACCCGGAAACCCAGAACCTGGTGACCCGTATCCGCGGTGGCGAATTTGCCGTGCTGGCCCCGGGACTGGTGCGCGAAGAAGCTTTGCAACTGGCACAGAACCTCGACAGTGCCTTGGCCAGTCTTCACGCTACCGGCGCCACCGATGTGGCTGCCGTGGCTTCTATCGGTCTGGCCCCCTTTGCTCACGGCGACTCACCGCAAACCGTGCTCAGCCTCGGCGATCAGGCGCTGGCGCAGGCCGAAAGCCAGGGCGAGCAGAACTGGGCCTGTATCGAGCACAGCCTCGCGGCCAGTGTCGGCGACGATCACCACGCTTGGCATCTCATGCTCGACCAGGCGCTGACTCAGCAACGTTTCGAGCTGTATTTCCAACCGGTCGTGGCCGCTCAAGACACGCAACTGGTGCTGCATTACAAAGTGCTGTCACGCCTGCTCGACGAACACGGCCAGACTATCCCCGCCGGGCGCTTTCTGCCTTGGCTGGAGCGCTTCGGCTGGACTGCGCGCCTGGATCGGCTGATGCTCGAGCGGGTGTTGGAGCAAATGAGCGGGCATGAAGAGTCGCTGGCGCTGAATCTTTCGTCGGCGACCCTGGGCGACCCGCAGGCGCAAAACAAAATCTTCGAGATACTGCGTGCGCACTCCAACCTCGGTCCGCGTCTGACCCTGGAGATTGGCGAAGAGCAACTGCCTGACCAGGCAGTACTGGAACAACTGACCCGGCGCCTGCGCGAACTCGGCTTCTCCCTGAGCCTGCAACGTTTTGGCGGACGCTTCAGCATGATCGGCAACCTGGCACGGCTGGGGCTGGCGTACCTGAAGATCGACGGCAGCTACATTCGCTCGATCGATCTGGAAAGTGACAAACGCCTGTTCATCGAGGCGATCCAGCGAGCGGCGCACAGCATTGATTTGCCGCTGATTGCCGAGCGGGTCGAGACGGAGGGTGAGTTGGCGGTGATTCGCGAGATGGGGTTATACGGTGTGCAGGGCCAGCTGTTCGGCGAACCCAAGCCCTGGAAATGACTCTTGGAGACGAGTTGTCAGTGACGCCGGCATCGCGGGCTTGCCCGCGATGCCGCTGGACCAGTCACTGAAGATCAATGATCAGATCAATCCGCTTTCATTCTCATCGATCAACTGACTCAACCCACCCAACGCCTCACGCGCCTGGGTCCGGTCCATCAGTTTGGCCTGGGCCGCCGGTGGCAGGTCGGTGACGCGGATCACGCCTTTCTGGGTCAGCACTTGAATCAGGTCATCGAGTACCCGAATCATTTCAAAGTCGCTCTGCTTGAGCTGTTTGAGGCTGTTCTCCACCGCTGCATTGGCAAACCAGGCCTGGATCTCGTGATGGTCGGCCGGCAGCGTTTCCGTGGCCTCGGCATAGGCGGCGGGTTCCACGCGTACCAACAGGCCCTGCGCATCGCGTTGCACGTAAAACATTGAGCATCCCTCGGAATTGAACCAGCGTCGTGCTGTCAGCAGCATAGGTCAACTGCGCGCCAGTATGTGGCGCGGCGACGAAATCGTCACCGGGCAGTGGACACAAACGTGACGGCCGCCCCATAAGGGCGGCCGTTTTCGTGCATCAGCTGTTGTTGTGATCGATCTTGATAGTCGGGTCGCTACCGGCAATCAGGTTGTGTAGGTTGGCGCTCGACCAGTTGTTGCCTTCCAGTTTGATCGTCACGTCAGGCGTGGCGGCGGCCGCGTTGCCAGAGTTGAACTGGCCGGTTGTGCTGACCTGCAGCGACGACACGCCATCGACCGTGGAGATCTTCAGGAAGTTGTCGATGGTGCTGCCGGTTTCACCCTGCAACAGATCGCGCAAGTCGATCCGGTCACCTTCGCTGGCCTTGAAGTCCTTGATCACGTCGTTACCGGTGTCGCCCGCTTTCCAGACGAAGGTGTCGCCACCGGAACCGCCAGTCAGGATGTCATTGCCCTTTCCGCCCAGGAGAAGGTCATTGCCGTCACCACCGTCCAGCAAGTCGTTTCCGGTCCCGCCGAGCAGGATGTCATTGCCGGCGCCGCCGTAGAGTTTGTCGTCGCCGCCCTGGCCAAAGATGATGTCATTGCCGGCATTGCCCAGCAGTGTATCGGCACCGTCTTGAGCGCCAGACACATCGAACACGGTGTAGTGCTCGGTGATGTACTGGTGCACGTTGCTTGGTGTGACCTGGTTGGTTTCGACCCCGGTTTGCAGCCCGACAAAAGCCTGCAGCGAGGCGTAACCCTCGCCGGTGACGCTGTTGAAGCTCACCAGGTCGCCGAAGATGATGTCATTGCCATCACCGCTGTTGACGGTGTCTTTGCCCGGTAGCGTGGCCTCGCTGTGGCCGAGGATCGCGTTGGCCAGATCCGCAGGATTGATATTGGCCAGCGGCTTGCCGTCGGTGGTGTTGTAGGGGGCCAGATCGCTTTCCTTGACATCGTTGTTCAGGCCGATGGCCTGAACAGTCGAGTTGGCAGCCGCCAGAAGGGCAAATGCCGCTGCGGCATTCGAGGCACTGGTCCAGTCAACGTAACCATCGCCATCGTTGGCCGACAGCTCATAAGTGCCGTCACCTTGCGCATGAAGTGTTACGCCACTGATCTTGGAAGAGGTCCAGTTGTTCTTGTTGTCCACACTCCATTTGTAAACGGCGCCACTCGCATCGACCAACAAGCGGGAGACACCGTCGATCACTTTGGAGAACGCATAGCCAGGCTTGTAGTCACCCACCTTCAAAAGGCTGTCCAGAGTCAGGTCCGTGACGTTGTTCGACTTGTAGTCGACGACGACCGGGTTGGTCTGCTCACTGCTGGTATAAGCGGTCGGCTCACCGTCGGTAATGAAGTAGGTGAGATTGATCGCGTTCGGGTTGCTCTTCGCATCAGTGCTGTAGAACCAGTTGGCGGTGGTCTTGAACACGTCCTCGTAGTTGGTGTAGCCACCCGATTTCATGCCGTCGAGAACCGACTTCAAGTTCGCCAGGGCATCCTTGCTGGACAGGTCGATCGAAATCGATTGTTTGACCGTCGTGTCGAAGTCGACGAGGAACACTTTCACAACGCCCGGGTTCGCGTCTTTCGAAGTCGCACTGGCGATCAGCGAAGTGAACACCGCTTCCAGGGACTTCTTCGCCGCCGCCATGGCGCTGTCGCCCATACTGCCCGAACTGTCGACCATGAAGGCGATGTTGTAGTTCTGGCCTGGTGTGACCGTCAGCCCACCGATATCCGACACCACGATGTCATTGCCACTGGTGCCGGTGACTGTGTCGTTGCCTGAGGTGGCAGTGAGCGGGTTGTACACCGCCGGATTGATCGTGATCGGAATCTGCGTCGTGTTGCTGGCCGAATCACCCTGGCTCTCGGTCGAGACTGCCGTAACTGTCAGCGTGTTGGTGCCGGTGGCGTACGGTGCCGGGGTGTAGCTCAACTTGCTCACATCCCACCCGCTGAGGTCGACGACGCCGTTACCGGTTGTGCCGGTAAAGGTGTGCGTGCCATCGGTCAGGGTCGCACCTGCCGGGATGCCGCCGATCGAGGTAATGGTCTGGGTTTCAGAGCCATCGGTGTCCGCCGACGTTACCTTCAAGCCCAACGCAATGCTGCTGTTCTCGGCCACCTGAGTCGCGGAGGAGGTCACGATCGGTGTATCCGCAACCGCGGTCACACTGATGTCCAGCGTGGTGCTTGAACCGGTATTGGTGGTGTAGGTCACCGTCGGAACCTTGCCACTCCAATTGTCGGCCGGGGTAAAGCTGTATTCGCCGTTGGCGCCCAGCGTCAGCTTGCCCACGTTTGCGATGGTGGCAGTGCCCCCTGCGGTGTACTCGGTGCCCCCGATTGTGAATTTGGTCACGGTGAGGGCGTTATCCACATCGCGGTCGTTGGTCAGTACGTTGCCGGTGGCGACCTTGTCCTCGAGGGAGGTTTTGAGGTCGGCAGCCAGCACACTCGGATCGTCGACCGGGGTGACGCTGATGTTCAGGGTCGAGGTGACGTTGGGTCCCAGACCGTCGGTGACGGTGTAGGTGACGGTCGGCACCGTGCCGTTGTAGTTGGCGGCCGGGGTGAAGGTGTAGGCGCCGTTGGCTGCGATCAGCAGGGTACCGACATTGGCGATGGTCGCCGTGGTGCCGGCGGTGTAAGTGGTCCCGCTGACGGTGAAACTGACCACGCTGACCGGGCCGTCGACGCTGCTCGTGCCAGTGAGGACGCTGCCGGTGAGGGCGGTGTCTTCCAGGGTCGAGACGGTTTCGCTGGCGTCGGTGAAGTTGTCGTTGACCGGCGTAACGCTGATGTTCAGGGTCGAGGTGTCGTCTGTACCGGAGCCGTCGGTGACGGTGTAGGTGACGGTCGGCACCGTGCCGTTGTAGTTGGCGGCCGGGGTGAAGGTGTAAGCACCGTTCGCGCCGATCACCAGGGTGCCGACATTGGCGATGGTCGCCGTGGTGCCGGCGGTGTAAGTGGTCGCACCGATGGTGAAGCTGACCACGCTGACCGGGCCGTCGACGCTGCTCGTACCGGTGAGCACGCTGCCGCTGAGGGCCGTATCTTCCAGGGTGGAGACCGTTTCGTTGGCGTCGGTGAAGTTGTCGTTGACCGGGGTAACGCTGATGTTCAGGGTCGAGGTGTCGTTCGGTCCCGAACCGTCGGTGACGGTGTAGGTGACGGTTGGCACCGTGCCGTTGTAGTTGGCGGCCGGTGTGAAGGTATAGGCGCCGTTGGCAGCAATGACAAGGGTGCCGACGTTGACAATGGTCGCGGTCTGGCCGGCGTTGTAAGTGCCTGTAACACCTTCGATGGTGAAACTCACCACGCTGACCGGGCCGTCAACGCTGCTCGTGCCGGTAAGGACACTGCCGCTCAAGACGGTGTCTTCAGCGGTGGTCACGCTTTCGCTGATGTCGGTGAAGTTGTCGTTGACTGGCGTAACGCTGATGTTCAGGGTCGAAGTGTCGTCTGTGCCGGAACCGTCGGTGACGGTGTAGGTAACAGTCGGTACCGTGCCGTTGTAGTTGGCAGTCGGGGTGAAGGTGTAAGCCCCATTAGCTGCGATCAGCAGGGTACCGACGTTGGCGATGGTCGCGGTCTGGCCGGCGGTAAACGTGCCAGTCACACCGTCGATGGTGAAGTTGACCACGCTGACCGGGCCGTCAACGCTGCTCGTGCCAGTGAGGACGCTGCCACTGAGGACGGTGTCTTCCAGGGTCGACGCCGTTTCGTTGGCGTCGCTGAAGTTGTCGTTGACCGGCGTAACGCTGATGTTCAGGGTCGAGGTGTCGTTAGGTCCCGAACCGTCGGTGACGGTGTAGGTGACAGTCGGCACCGTGCCGTTGTAGTTGGCGGCCGGTGTGAAGGTATAGGCGCCGTTGGCACCGATCACCAGGGTGCCGACGTTAGCGATGGTTGCCGTGCTGCCGGCGGCGAAGGTGGTATCACCGATGGTGAAGCTCTCCACGCTGACCGGGCCATCGACGCTCGAGGTGCCGGCCAACACACTGCCGGTGAGGGCGGTGTCTTCCAGGGTCGAGACCGTTTCGTTGGCGTCGGTGAAGCTATCGTCGACCGGAGTGACGCTGATGTTCAGGGTCGAGGTGTCGTTAGGTCCCGAACCGTCGGTGACGGTGTAGGTGACAGTCGGTACCGTGCCGTTGTAGTTGGCAACCGGGGTAAAGGTGTAAGCGCCGTTCGCCGCAATCACCAAGGTACCGACATTGGCGATGGTCGCCGTAGTGCCAGCGGTGTAAGTGGTCGCACCGATGGTGAAGTTGACCACGCTGACCGGGCCGTCAACGCTCGAGGTGCCGCTGAGGACACTGCCGGTCAAGGCGGTGTCTTCAGCGGTGGTCACGCTTTCGCTGATGTCGGTGAAGTTGTCGTTGACCGGCGTAACGCTGATGTTCAGGGTCGACGTGTCGTCTGTGCCGGAACCGTCGGTGACGGTGTAGGTGACGGTCGGTACCGTGCCGTTGTAGTTGGCGGACGGGGTGAAGGTATAGGCCCCGTTGGCTGCGATCACCAGGGTGCCGACGTTAGCAATGGTTGCCATGCTGCCGGCGGAGTAGGTGGTTTCACCGATGGTGAAGTTAACCACGCTGACCGGTCCGTCGACGCTCGAGGTGCCGCTGAGGACGCTGCCGGTCAAGGCGGTGTCTTCCAGAGTCGAGACCGTTTCGTTGGCGTCGGTGAAGTTGTCGTTGACCGGCGTAACGCTGATGTTCAGGGTCGAGGTGTCGTTGGGTCCCGAACCGTCGGTGACGGTATAGGTGACGGTCGGCACCGTGCCGTTGTAGTTGGCGGTCGGGGTAAAGGTGTAAGCCCCGTTCGCTGCGATCACCAGGGTACCAACATTGGCGATGGTCGCGGTCTGGCCGGCGGTGAAGGTGCCAGTCACACCTTCGATGGTGAAGTTGACCACGCTGACCGGACCGTCAACGCTGCTCGTGCCAGTGAGGACGCTGCCGCTGAGGGCGGTGTCTTCCAGGGTCGATAGCGTTTCGCTGGCGTCAGCGAAATTGTCGTTGACCGGCGTGACGCTGATGTTCAGGGTCGAAGTGTCGTCTGTGCCGGAACCGTCGGTGACGGTGTAGGTAACAGTCGGCACCGTGCCGTTGTAGTTGGCGGCCGGGGTGAAGGTGTAGGTGCCGTTGGCTGCGATCAGCAGGGTACCGACATTGGCGATGGTCGCCGTGGTGCCGGCGGTGTAAGTGGTCGCACCGACGGTGAAGTTGACCACGCTGACCGGGCCGTCAACGCTGCTCGTGCCAGTGAGGACGCTGCCGGTGAGGGCGGTGTCTTCCAGGGTCGAGACCGTTTCGTTAGCGTCGCTGAAGTTGTCGTTGACCGGCGTAACGCTGATGTTCAGCGTCGAGGTGTCGTTAGTTCCCGAACCGTCGGTGAGGGTGTAGGTGACCGTTGGCACCGTGCCGTTGTAGTTGGCAGCCGGTGTGAAGGTGTAAG
Source organism: Pseudomonas sp. A-R-19 (assembly GCF_019956575.1). NCBI lineage: Bacteria > Pseudomonadati > Pseudomonadota > Gammaproteobacteria > Pseudomonadales > Pseudomonadaceae > Pseudomonas > Pseudomonas sp. A-R-19. The sequence goes on along the minus strand of NZ_JAHBDR010000063.1, from coordinate 52,682 downwards.
CGCCGTTAGCGCCGATGACCAGGGTGCCAACATTGGCGATGGTCGCGGTCTGGCCGGCGGTAAACGTGCCAGTCACACCGTCGATAGTGAAGTTGACCACGCTGACCGGGCCATCGACGCTCGAGGTGCCGCTGAGGACACTGCCGCTCAAGGCAGTGTCTTCCAGGGTCGATACCGTTTCGCTGGCATCGCTGAAGCTGTCGTCGACCGGCGTGACGCTGATGTTCAGGGTCGAAGTGTCGTTAGGGCCCGAACCGTCGGTGACGGTGTAGGTGACGGTCGGCACCGTGCCGTTGTAGTTGGCAGCCGGGGTGAAGGTGTAGGCCCCGTTCGCCGCGATCACCAAGGTACCAACGTTGGCGATGGTCGCCGTGGTGCCGGCGGTGTAAGTGGTCGCACCGATGGTGAAGTTGACCACGCTGACCGGGCCGTCGACGCTGCTCGTACCAGTAAGGACGCTGCCGCTGAGGGCGGTGTCTTCCAGGGTCGAGACCGTTTCGCTGACGTCGCTGAAGTTGTCGTTGACTGGCGTAACGCTGATGTTCAGGGTCGAGGTGTCGTTGGGTCCCGAACCGTCGGTGACGGTGTAGGTGACAGTCGGCACCGTGCCGTTGTAGTTGGCGGCCGGAGTAAAGGTATAGGCACCGTTCGCCGCGATCACCAGGGTGCCGACGTTGGCGATGGTTGCCGTGCTGCCAGCGGCGTAGGTGGTATCACCAATGGTGAAGTTGACCACGCTGACCGGGCCGTCGACGCTGCTCGTGCCGGTAAGGACGCTGCCACTGAGGGCGGTGTCTTCCAGTGTGGAGGGCGTTTCGTTAGCGTCGGTGAAGTTGTCGTTGACCGGCGTAACGCTGATGTTCAGCGAACTGCTCGAGCCGGTATTGGTGGTGTATGTCACCTGTGGAACATCGCCATTCCAGTCGGCAGCCGGCTTGAAGGTGTAGTCGCCGTTGCTGCCAATGATCAGCGTACCGACACCCGCGATGGTCGCGGTATGACCAGCGCTGAAAGTGCCAGACACTCCGTTCACGCTGAAGCTTGCGACGCTCAGGACATTATCGACATCGTGGTCGTTGGTCAGCACGTTGCCGACCGCGTTGTGATCTTCTTCGACGGTGATCCTGTCCGCCTGCAGCACGCTGGCGTCATCGACGGGAGCAACGTGCACCACCAGTGGCAGCGAGGTGCTGGCGCTTGGGGCATCGCCGTCTTTGGCAGTGGCCGTCACGGTCAGGGGGATGTCGCCATTGAAGTTCGTCGGCGGTGTCAGCTTGAGCGTGGCCAGGTTCCAACCCGTAATGTCCACCGACGTCGAGCCGTCGGCAGCATTGAAGATGTGGGTGCCATCGGTGAGCTTGGTACCCGCCGGCAAGCCGCTCAGTGTGAGGGTTAGCGTTTCCGAACCGTCGACGTCATTGGTGTGGGCCTGGATGGTGGACAACAGGATCGCGTTGTCTTCAAGGCCCGAGTTGAGCACCTGAGTGACATTGATGTTGTCCAGCACGCCGCCCAGGCTGTTGCTGTCCCCGGCGCGGAACTCGAGTTTCTGGTTGCCATCGGCAGTGACCGGAACGTCGAAGCTGTAGTGCTGCATGCCCGGGGTCGAGGTGTTCAGGGTGCCAATGAGCTGGCCGCCCCAGTACACGTTGATCAGCGAATTATCTACGCCGGCACGCGGTGCATAGTCGAGCGACACGTTGTACGTGGTGCCGGCCTTCGCATCGATAGTGGTGTAGAGGTTGCTCGCATCACCGGTATTGCGCTCAAGTTCGATGACCTGGTTATCGCCACCGGCACCGTAGACGCTGGCCTTGCCGATTTCGACCGCGCCCCCGCGGTTATCAGTGTGCCAGACGCCGTTGCCGAGCTTGCTGACATCGAGGTCGATGGTCGAACCGCTCACAGCGACTTCCTGGAAGTCGGTCGAGGCAACCATGCCGCCACCGGTCAGCGACAGGCTCGGGGTATCGGTCACTGGCGCAACGACGATGGTGCCGGTCGCCGAATTGGCAGAAGGCATGCCCCCGTTGTCGGTCGAGCTGTAGGTGAAGCTGGTGGTGCCACTCCAGTCGCCGGTGGGCTTGAAGTAAACCGTCGCGCCATTGGCCGTCGCGGAGATCACGCTGCTGCTGGTGAGCTCGATGGTCCCGGCGGCGTCTGCGTAAAACTTGCCATTGGCCGGCAGGCTGGTCAGGGTGAAGTGGTTGACGCTGCCGTCAATGTCACTGCCGCCGAGCTGCACGGCGATCACATGATCTTCATCACCCCTGGCCGAGGTGGAGTTAACGGTCGGAGCGTCGTTGACCGGGTTGACCGTGATGTCCAGCGTGCTGGTGGAGTTGGTGTTGGTGGTGTAGCTGACCTGTGGAACCGCGCCGTTCCAGTTTGCGGCAGGGGTGAAACTGTAATCGCCGTTGGTGGCGATAGTCACCGTACCGACGCCGGTGATAGTCGCGACTTGACCCGCGGTAAAGGAGCCGGGGACGCCTTGTATGGTGAATGTCGCGACACTCAGAGCGTTATCGACATCGATGTCATTGCCAAGCACGTTGCCGGTTGCAGCGTGGTCTTCATCGACGGTCTTGGTATCCGCGACCAGGACACTCGGGTCATCGACCGGGGTGACGCTGATGTTCAGGGTCGAGGTGACATTGCTGCCCGAACCGTCGGTGACGGTGTAGCTGGCGGTTGGCACCGTGCCGTTGTAGTTGGTGGCCGGGGTAAAGGTGTAAGTCCCGTTGGTGCCGATGACCAGGGTGCCGACGTTGGCGATGGTGGCGGTGGTACCGGCGGCGTAGGTGGTTTCACCGATGGTGAAGTTGAGCACGCTGACCGGGCCGTCGACGCTGCTCGTGCCAGTGAGGACGCTGCCGCTGGCGGCGGTGTCTTCGGCGGTGGTTACGCGTTCGCTGATGTCGGTGAAGTTATCGTCGACCGGCGTCACGCTGATATTCAGGGTCGAGGTGACGTCGGTGCCCGAACCGTCGGTGACGGTGTAGCTCACGGTCGGCGCTGTGCCGTTGTAATTCTCGGCCGGGGTGAAGGTGTAAGCGCCGTTGGTGCCGATCACCAGAGTGCCGACGTTGGCAATGGTTGCGGTCTGGCCGGCGGCGTAGGTGGTTTCACCGATGGTGAAGTTCACCACGCTGACGGGGCCGTCGACGCTCGAGGTGCCGGTGAGGACGCTGCCGGTCACGGCGGTGTCTTCGGCGGTGGTCACGCGCTCGCTGGCGTCGGTGAAGCTGTCGTCGACCGGGGTGACGCTGATGTTCAGGGTCGAGGTGACATTGCTGCCCGAGCCGTCGGTGACGGTGTAGCTGACCGTTGGCACTGTGCCGTTGTAGTTGGCGTCTGGGGTGAAGGTGTAAGCGCCGTTGGTGCCGATGACCAGGGTGCCGACGTTGGTAATGGTTGCGGACTGACCAGCGGTGTAGGTGGTATCACCAATGGTGAAATTAACTACGCTGACCGGGCCGTCAACGCTGCTCGTGCCCGTGAGGACGCTGCCAGTCACGGCGGTGTCTTCGTTGGTGGTCACGCGCTCGCTGGCGTCGGTGAAGCTGTCGTCGACCGGGGTGACGCTGATGTTCAGGGTCGAGGTGACATTGCTGCCCGAGCCGTCGGTGACGGTGTAGCTGACCGTTGGCACTGTGCCGTTGTAGTTGGCGTCTGGGGTGAAGGTGTAAGCGCCGTTGGTGCCGATGACCAGGGTGCCGACGTTGGTAATGGTTGCGGACTGACCAGCGGTGTAGGTGGTATTACCAATGGTGAAGTTCACCACGCTGACTGGTCCATCGACGCTGCTCGTGCCCGTGAGGACGCTGCCAGTCACGGCGGTGTCTTCGGCGGTGGTTACGCGTTCGCTGATGTCGGTGAAGCTGTCATCGACCGGGGTGACGTTGATGGTCAGGGTCGAGGTGACGTCGGTGCCCGAACCGTCGGTGACGGTGTAGCTCACGGTCGGTACCGTGCCGTTGTAATTTTCGGCAGGCGTGAAGGTATAAGCGCCGTTGGCGCCGATGACAAGGGTGCCAACGTTGGCAATGGTCGCGGTCTGGCCGGCGTTGAAAGTGCCAGTAATGCCGTCGATGCTGAAGTTCACCACGCTGACCTGGCCGTCAACGCTGCTCGTGCCGGTGAGGACGCTGCCGCTGACGGCGGTGTCTTCTGCGGTGGTCACGCGTTCGCTGATGTCGGTGAAGCTGTCATCGACCGGGGTGACGCTGATGTTCAGGGTCGAGGTGACATCCGTGCCGGAGCCGTCGGTGACGGTGTAGCTGACGGTTGGTACCGTGCCGTTGTAATTTTCGGCCGGGGTGAAGGTGTAAGTCCCATTGGTGCCGATCACCAGGGTACCGACGTTGGTAATGGTTGCGGTCTGGCCAGCGGCGTAGGTTGTATCACCGATGGTGAAGTTAACCACGCTGACTGAGCCGTCGACGCTCGAGGTGCCGGTGAGGACGCTGCCGCTGACGGCGGTGTCTTCGGCGGTGGTCACGCGTTCGCTGATGTCGGTGAAGCTGTCATCGACCGGCGTGACGTTGATGGTCAGGGTCGAGGTGACGTCCGTGCCCGAACCGTCGGTGACGGTGTAGCTCACGGTCGGCACCGTGCCGTTGTAATTGGCGTCCGGGGTAAAGGTGTAAGTCCCGTTGGTGCCGATCACCAGGGTACCGACGTTGGTAATGGTTGCGGTCTGGCCCGCTGTGAAAGTGCCAGTAACGCCGTCGATGCTGAAGTTAACCACGCTGACCGGGCCGTCGACGCTGCTCGTGCCAGTGAGGACGCTGCCGCTGACGGCGGTGTCTTCAGCGGTGCTCACGCGTTCGCTGATGTCGGTGAAGCTGTCATCGACCGGGGTGACGCTGATGTTCAGGGTCGAGGTGACGTCGGTGCCGGAACCGTCGGTGACGGTGTAGTTCACCGTCGGTACTGTGCCGTTGTAATTTTCGGCAGGCGTGAAGGTATAAGCACCATTCGCGCCGATCACCAGGGTACCGACGTTGGCGATGGTGGCCGTTCTGCCAGCGGCGTAGGTGGTTTCACCGATGGTGAAATTGACCACGCTGACCGGGCCATCGACGCTCGAGGTGCCCGTCAACACACTGCCGCTGACGGCGGTGTCTTCAGCGGTGGTCACGCGTTCGCTGATGTCGGTGAAGCTGTCGTCGACCGGGGTGACGCTGATGTTCAGGGTCGAGGTGACGTCGGTGCCGGAACCGTCGGTGACGGTGTAGCTCACCGTCGGCACTGGGCCGTTGTAGTTGGCGTCTGGGGTGAAGGTGTAAGCACCATTTGCGCCGATCACCAGGGTACCGACGTTGGCGATGGTGGCCGTGCTGCCAGCGGCGTAGGTGGTTTCACCGATGGTGAAATTGACCACGCTGACCGGGCCGTCGACGCTGCTCGTGCCAGTGAGGACGCTGCCGCTGACGGCGGTGTCTTCGGCGGTGGTCACGCGTTCGCTAGCGTCGGTGAAGTTGTCATCGACCGGGGTGACGCTGATGTTCAGGGTCGAGGTGACGTTACTGCCGGAGCCGTCAGTGACGGTGTAGCTCACGGTTGGCACCGTGCCGTTGTAATTCTCGGCAGGCGTGAAGGTGTAAGCGCCGTTGGCGCCGATGACCAAGGTGCCGACGTTGGCGATGGTTGCGGTCTGGCCAGCGGCGTAGGTGGTTTCACCGATGGTGAAATTGACCACGCTGACCGGGCCATCGACGCTCGAGGTGCCCGTCAACACACTGCCGCTGACGGCCGTGTCTTCGTTGGTAGTCACGCGTTCGCTGATGTCGGTGAAGCTGTCGTCGACCGGGGTGACGCTGATGTTCAGGGTCGAGGTGACGTCGGTGCCGGAACCGTCGGTGACGGTGTAGCTGACCGTCGGCACTGGGCCGTTGTAGTTGGCGTCTGGGGTGAAGGTGTAAGCACCATTTGCGCCGATCACCAGAGTGCCGACGTTGGTAATGGTTGCGGTCTGGCCCGCTGTGAAAGTGCCGGTAACGCCGTCGATGCTGAAGTTAACCACGCTGACCGGGCCGTCGACGCTCGAGGTGCCAGTGAGGACGCTGCCGGTCACGGCGGTGTCTTCGGCGGTGCTCACGCGTTCGCTAGCGTCGATGAAGCTGTCGTCGACCGGGGTGACGCTGATGTTCAGGGTCGAGGTGACGTTGGTGCCGGAACCGTCGGTGACGGTGTAGCTGACCGTCGGCACTGGGCCGTTGTAGTTGGCGTCTGGGGTGAAGGTGTAAGCCCCGTTCGCGCCGATCACCAGAGTGCCGACGTTGGTAATGGTTGCGGTCTGGCCCGCTGTGAAAGTGCCGGTAACGCCGTCGATGCTGAAGTTAACCACGCTGACCGGGCCATCGACGCTCGAGGTGCCAGTGAGGACGCTGCCAGTCACGGCGGTGTCTTCGGCGGTGCTCACGCGTTCGCTAGCGTCGATGAAGCTGTCGTCGACCGGGGTGACGCTGATGTTCAGGGTCGAGGTGACGTTGGTGCCCGAACCGTCGGTGACCGTGTAGCTCACCGTCGGCACGCTGCCGTTGTAGTTGGCGTCTGGGCTGAAGGTGTAAGCGCCGTTGGCGCCGATGACCAAGGTGCCGACGTTGGCGATGGTGGCCGTGCTGCCGGCGACGTAGGTGGTTTCACCGATGGTGAAGTTCACCACGCTGACCGGCCCGTCGACGCTCGAGGTGCCGGTGAGGACGCTGCCGGTCACGGCGGTGTCTTCTGCGGTGGTCACGCGTTCGCTGATGTCGGTGAAGTTGTCGTCGGCCGGCGTGACGCTGATGTTCAAGGTCGAGGTGACATTGCTGCCCGAGCCGTCAGTGACGGTGTAGCTCACGGTTGGCACCGTGCCGTTGTAATTCTCGGCAGGCGTGAAGGTGTAAGCGCCGTTGGCGCCAATGACCAGGGTACCGACGTTGGTAATGGTTGCGGTCTGGCCGGCGGCGTAGGTGGTTTCACCGATGGTGAAATTGACCACGCTGACCGGGCCATCGACGCTCGAGGTGCCCGTCAACACACTGCCGGTGACGGCCGTGTCTTCTGCGGTGCTCACGTTTTCGCTGATGTCGGTGAAGCTGTCATCGACCGGGGTGACGTTGATGTTCAGCGTCGAAGTGACGTTGCTGCCCGAGCCGTCAGTGACGGTGTAGCTCACGGTTGGCACCGTACCGTTGTAATTCTCGGCCGGGGTAAAGATGTAAGAACCGTTTGCACCAATCACCAGGGTGCCGACGTTAGCGATGGTGGCTGTGCTGCCAGCGGCGTAGGTGGTTTCACCGATGGTGAAGTTAACCACGCTGACCGGGCCGTCGACGCTCGAGGTGCCAGTGAGGACGCTGCCGGTCACGGCGGTGTCTTCAGCGGTCGTCACGCTTTCGCTGATGTCGGTGAAGCTGTCATCGACCGGCGTGACGTTGATGGTCAGGGTTGAGGTGACATTGCTGCCCGAGCCGTCGGTCACGGTGTAGCTCACCGTTGGCACCGTGCCGTTGTAATTCTCGGCCGGTGTGAAGGTGTAAGCGCCGTTTGCGCCAATCACTAGGGTGCCGACGTTGGCGATGGTCGCGGTGCTGCCAGCGGTGTAGGTGGTATCACCAATGGTGAAATTAACTACGCTGACCGGGCCGTCAACGCTGCTCGTGCCCGTGAGGACGCTGCCAGTCACGGCGGTGTCTTCGTTGGTGGTCACGCTTTCACTGATGTCGGTGAAGCTGTCGTCGACCGGAGTGACGTTGATGTTCAGGGTTGAGGTGACGTCGGTGCCCGAACCGTCAGTGACGGTGTAGCTCACCGTCGGCACTGTGCCGTTGTAATTCTCGGCCGGTGTGAAGGTGTAAGCGCCGTTTGCGCCAATCACTAGGGTGCCGACGTTGGCGATGGTCGCGGTGCTGCCAGCGGTGTAGGTGGTATCACCAATGGTGAAATTAACTACGCTGACCGGGCCGTCAACGCTGCTCGTGCCCGTGAGGACGCTGCCAGTCACGGCGGTGTCTTCGTTGGTGGTCACGCTTTCACTGATGTCGGTGAAGCTGTCGTCGACCGGGGTGACGTTGATGTTCAGGGTTGAGGTGACGTCGGTGCCCGAACCGTCAGTGACGGTGTAGCTCACCGTCGGCACTGTGCCGTTGTAATTCTCGGCCGGGGTAAAGGTGTAAGCACCGTTAGCGCCGATCACCAGAGTGCCGACGTTGGCGATGGTTGCGGTCTGGCCTGCGGCGTAGGTGGTTTCACCAATGGTGAAATTAACCACGCTGACCGGGCCGTCAGCGCTGCTCGTGCCAGTGAGGACGCTGCCGGTCACGGCGGTGTCTTCGCTGGTGGTCACGCTTTCGCTGATGTCGGTGAAGCTGTCATCGACCGGGGTGACGTTGATATTCAGGGTCGAGGTGACATTGCTGCCCGAGCCGTCAGTGACGGTGTAGTTCACGGTTGGCACCGTGCCGTTGTAATTCTCGGCAGGCGTGAAGGTGTAAGCGCCGTTGGCGCCGATCACCAGGGTGCCGACATTGGCAATGGTCGCGGTCTGGCCAGCGGCGTAGGTGGTTTCGCCAATGCTGAAATTGACCACACTGACCGGGCCGTCAACGCTGCTCGTGCCAGTGAGGACGCTGCCGGTTACGGCGGTGTCTTCGTTGGTGGTCACGCTTTCACTGGCATCGATGAAGCTGTCGTCGACCGGGGTGACGCTGATGTTCAGGGTCGAGGTGACGTCGGTGCCCGAACCGTCGGTGACCGTGTAGCTGACCGTTGGCACGCTGCCGTTGTAATTGGCGTCTGGGGTAAAGGTGTAGGCGCCATTGGCACCAATGACCAGGGTACCGACGTTGGCGATGGTTGCAGTCTGGCCCGCTGTGAAAGTGCCATTGACGCCGTCGATGGTGAAGTTCACCACGCTGACTGGTCCGTCGACGCTCGAGGTGCCAGTGAGGACGCTGCCGGTCACGGCGGTGTCTTCGCTGGTGGTCACGCTTTCGCTGATGTCGGTGAAGCTGTCGTCGACCGGCGTCACGCTGATGTTCAAGGTTGAGGTGACGTTAGTGCCGGAACCGTCGGTGACGGTGTAGCTCACCGTCGGCACCGTGCCGTTGTAATTCTCGGCAGGCGTGAAGGTGTAAGAGCCGTTAGCGCCGATCACCAGGGTACCGACGTTGGCAATGGTGGCCGTGCTGCCAGCGGCGTAGGTGGTTTCACCGATGGTGAAATTGACCACGCTGACCGGGCCATCGACGCTCGAGGTGCCCGTCAACACACTGCCGGTGACGGCCGTGTCTTCTGCGGTGCTCACGTTTTCGCTGATGTCGGTGAAGCTGTCGTCGACCGGGGTGACGTTGATGTTCAGGGTCGAAGTGACGTTGCTGCCGGAGCCGTCAGTGACGGTGTAGCTCACGGTTGGCACCGTACCGTTGTAATTCTCGGCAGGCGTGAAGATGTAAGAACCGTTTACGCCAATCACCAGGGTGCCGACGTTGGTAATGGTTGCGGTCTGGCCTGCGGCGTAGGTGGTTTCACCAATGGTGAAATTAACCACGCTGACCGGGCCGTCAACGCTGCTCGTGCCAGTGAGGACGCTGCCGGTCACGGCGGTGTCTTCGCTGGTGGTCACGCTTTCGCTGATGTCGGTGAAGCTGTCATCGACCGGGGTGACGTTGATATTCAGGGTCGAGGTGACATTGCTGCCCGAGCCGTCAGTGACGGTGTAGTTCACGGTTGGCACCGTGCCGTTGTAATTCTCGGCAGGCGTGAAGGTGTAAGCGCCGTTGGCGCCGATCACCAGGGTGCCGACATTGGCAATGGTCGCGGTCTGGCCAGCGGCGTAGGTGGTTTCGCCAATGCTGAAATTGACCACACTGACCGGACCGTCAACGCTGCTCGTGCCAGTGAGGACGCTGCCGGTTACGGCGGTGTCTTCGTTGGTGGTCACGCTTTCACTGGCATCGATGAAGCTGTCGTCGACCGGCGTGACGCTGATATTCAGCGTCGAGGTGACGTCGGTGCCCGAACCGTCGGTGACGGTGTAGCTGACCGTCGGCACGCTGCCGTTGTAGTTGGCGTCCGGAGTAAAGGTGTAAGTCCCGTTGGCGCCGATCACGAGGGTGCCGACATTGGCGATAGTGGCTGTGCTGCCAGCGGCGTAGGTGGTTTCACCAATGGTGAAGTTAACCACGCTGACCGGGCCATCGACGCTGCTCGTGCCAGTGAGGACGCTGCCGGTCACGGCGGTGTCTTCGTTGGTGGTCACGCGTTCGCTGATGTCGGTGAAGCTGTCATCGACCGGGGTGACGTTGATGTTCAGCGTCGAAGTGACGTTGCTGCCCGAGCCGTCAGTGACGGTGTAGCTCACGGTTGGCACCGTACCGTTGTAATTCTCGGCCGGGGTAAAGATGTAAGAACCGTTTGCGCCGATCACCAGGGTACCGACGTTGGCAATGGTGGCCGTGCTGCCAGCGGCGTAGGTGGTTTCACCGATTGTGAAGTTGACCACACTGACCGGGCCATCAACGCTGCTCGTGCCAGTGAGGACGCTGCCGGTGACGGCCGTGTCTTCTGCGGTGCTCACGTTTTCGCTGATGTCGGTGAAGCTGTCGTCGACCGGGGTGACGTTGATGTTCAGGGTCGAAGTGACGTCGGTGCCCGAACCGTCGGTGACGGTGTAGCTGACCGTTGGCACGCTGCCGTTGTAATTGGCGTCTGGGGTAAAGGTGTAGGCGCCATTGGCACCAATGACCAGGGTACCGACATTGGCGATGGTCGCAGTCTGGCCCGCGGTGAACGTGCCATTGACGCCGTCAATGGTGAAAGTAACCACGCTCAGCACGTTGTCGATATCGCTGTCGTTGCTCAGCACGTTGCCGATCGCAGCGGTGTCTTCAGCAGTGACTTGGGTGTCGGCAGTCAAAACGCTTGGATCATCGACCGCCGTCACGGTGAGATCCAGTGTGCTGCTGGAGCCGGTGTTGGTGGTGTACGTAACTTGCGGTACAGCACCGTTGTAGTTGGCGTCTGGAGTAAAGGTGTAGTTGCCATCGGCACCGATGGTCAACGTACCGACGCCGACGATGGTCGCTGTCTGGCCTGCGGTGAAGCTGCCGGTCACGCCGGCGATGGTGAAGCCGGTGACGCTGAGCGGCGTCTGGGCATCGCTATCGTTGGTCAGTACGTTGCCCGTTGCGACGCTGTCTTCGGCCAGGGTGCCCGTATCAGCGGTCAGTACGCTCGGAGCATTGACGGTCGCGCCATTCGTAACGGTCGTGGTGGTCTGGTTGCCGGTATCGAGCGTAGTGGGGGTAGCAGTGGAATCAGGGCCGTTGGTTGGGAAGCCAATAGTCGGGTCGACGCGGCCAGCGGTGGCGTCGAGCATCACGAAGCTGTGACCGCCCCCGGCGGCACCGCCAGCAGAGCCTGCCGCCGTCGGGCCTGCAGCGGTGGCTTCAAGGTCTTTTGTCGGGTCAGCACCGGCGGCGATGGCTTGTTGCAGTTCTTCTACCGAAGGCGCGGCTTGTGCGGTGGCTGCTGCCAGGTCAGCACTGGAGTCCGGAGCACCGGCGCTCCACTGAGTGTCACGGCCCAGATCGAGGGTGCGGCCATCGGCCAGTTCCAGGGACACGGCACCGGAAAGGCCGGTGTCGACCTGGTCACCGGCGAACAGCTTGTCGCCTTCAACGAGAACGCGGCGGACGCCCTCTGGGGACACCACGAAAACTTGACCGACAATGCTTTTGACGATGGCCACAACACTGCTCATTGAAGACTCTCCGGGGTGTCACGTTCAGTTGACTTCCATAGGCCTGATGGCGTTTGCGCCGACCAGTCTGGACGTACATTGCAAAATAGATGCACAAGTTTGACGCATCAATTCGTCAATAATTTGGCTATATTTTTTCGCTATTAACTTTATGCCAAACTATTGACCTTCTTGAGGCCATCCTAAACAATCGTCCCAGTAATGTCACATTGATATTTGAGCTGTGACCCTGTCCTCGGTATGTGATCCAGTTCCGCTTTTGAACTTTCCGACATACGGTCATTCGGCTTGCCATCTTCCGACACGGCGCGTTTTTCAGCCGTGATTCAAGACAAGAAGTCCTGGGAAATTCCTACAATGCGTTCGCCTTTGTTCATGGCTATACCTTTCGCCCTCGCCGCGTCTTTCGTCCAGGCGCAATCCTTACCAGAAGCCATGCAACAAGCGCTGGATGTCCATCCGGAGGTCCAGGCTGGCGTCAACAGCCGACTGGCTGCCGATTATCAGTTGAAGGCTGCGAAGGGTGGGTACTTGCCACGGGTCGAGCTGCTGGGCGGTTATGGTCGTGAAGGTACCGATAGCGTGACAACGCGGGACGGCAGCAACAACCACTACGAAACCCTGAATCGCAGCGAGTCGAGCTTGCGACTGACCCAAATGGTCTTTGACGGTTTTGCGACGTCCAGCGAAGTAGGGCGTCAACAAGCCACCGTCAACTCCCGCGCCTATTCGCTGCTGAGTACTTCCGAGCGTACCGGGTTGACCGTGGCCCAGGTTTATCTCGACGTGCTGACCCGTCGTGAGTTCGTGCGTCTGGCCGAGGACAACCTCAAGAGCCACCAACGCATTTACGACCAGATCCAGCTGCGCACCCAGCGCGGCGTCGGCAGCGGCGCCGACCTCGATCAGGCGGAGGCGCGGATGGCCCAGGCGCGCAACAACCTGATCACCGAGCAGACCAATCTGGCTGATGCCGAAACCAACTACCTCTCGGCGGTCGGCCAGATGCCCGAACAACTGGAGCGCCCGGCGAGTTTCTTGGCGCTGATGCCGGCCAATCTGAATGAAGCCCGCGCGCAGATGCTGGAAAACAGCCCGATCCTGCGCTCGGCCGAATCCGATATCGCCGCTGCAGAGAAGCAGTACGACACGGCCAAGTCGACGTTCTACCCACGCTTCGATGCTGAGTTGGGTCGTACCGCGGACAACGACATTGATGGCCAGAACGCTCACAACAACGAATGGCAAGCCATGCTGCGCATGCGCTTCAACCTGTATTCCGGCGGCAGCAACAAGGCTGATCTGGAATCCAAGTCCTACCTGTCGAACCAGGCGCTGGATATCCGCAACAACGCCTTGCGCCAATTGAATGAAGAACTGGGCCTGGCCTGGAACGCCCTGAACAATGCCAACGCGCAGGTGCCGATCGCCCAGCAATACGTCGATCATAGCACCGCCGTGCGTACCGCTTATCAGCGTCAGTTCAGCCTTGGCGAGCGCACCCTGCTGGATTTGCTCGACAGCGAGAACGAACTGTTCAGCTCTTCTCGCCGCCTGGCGGAGATCAAGAACATTCAGTTATTTACTCAGTACCGAATCAAGGCGACCATGGGCGAGTTGCTCAAGAGCCAGGGAGTGGTCGCACCATTGGCATCCGTTGTGCAGAACGACGTGAAGCCCAAGGTCCAATTGCCCGGTATGAATTGAGTAGGACCTTCATTGTTCAATTGTTAGCCAAGAGTGCCGAGCGTGGAATCAGAAGTCAGTCGGGTTCAACTCATTCATGATCCGCGCGCGTTGCATGACGATCCGCTACTGGATGGCCTGCTCGCTCTTTGCATGCTGCACCAGAAGCCTGCCAGCGCGGCAATGCTCACCACCGGCCTGCCGCTGCCCGAGCAACGCTTGAGTGTCGAGTTGCTGCCACGTGCGGCCGCTCGCGCGGGGCTGCAAGGTCGGGTGCTGCAACGCAAGCTGGAAGATATTCCGGCGATTGCCATGCCGGCATTGTTGCTGCTCAAGGACGGTCGCAGTGCCGTCCTGCTTGGCTGGCAAGGCGAAGATCAGGTGCGGGTGCTGCTCAGCGAAAGCGATGGCGGCGAATCCCTGGTCAGCCGCGAGCTGCTGGCTGACGACTACACCGGCAAGGTCTTTTTCGCCCAGCCCCAGCACAAATTCGACGTCAATCACGGCACGCTGATCCCGCGTGCGCGCTCGTGGTTCCGCGACACCCTCAAGCGTTCGCGCTGGCTGTACGCCGACGCCATCGCCGCCAGTTTCCTGATCAACATCATTGCCATGGCCGCGCCATTGTTCGTGATGAACGTCTACGACCGCGTCGTGCCGAACCAGGCTGAGGCGACGTTGTGGGTGCTGGCGCTCGGCATCTCTGGCGCCTATCTCTTCGACCTGATCCTGAAAAGCCTGCGCAGCCTGTGCCTGGATCTGGCCGGCAAGAAAACCGACCTGATCATCTCGGCCACGCTGTTCGAGCGCATCGTCGGCATGGCCATGAAGTACCGGCCGGCGCGGGTCGGCAGCTTTGCCCAGAACATCCATGAGTTCCAGAGCCTGCGCGATTTCCTCGCCTCGCTGACGCTCACCAGCCTGATCGACCTGCCGTTCACCCTCCTGATTTTCCTCGTCATCGCGATCCTCGGCGGGCATCTGGTGTGGATCCCGGTGCTGGCATTCCCGATTGCCCTGGCCATCGGCTACGCCCTGCAGAAACCCCTGGTGGCGACCATGGAGCGGACCATGGCGCTGGGGGCCGAGCGGCAGTCGAGCCTGATCGAAACCCTGGCTGGCCTGGATGCGGTGAAGGTCAACAACGCCGAAAGCGAACGCCAGTATCAGTGGGAACAGACCATCGGCACCCTCAGCCGCCTTGAGTTGCGGGTGAAGATGCTGTCCGGCCTGGCGATGAACATCACCTTGCTGATCCAGCAGCTGGCCGGGGTGATCATGATCGTCTTCGGCGTGTACCAGATCATCGACGGTCACCTGAGCATGGGTGGCCTGGTGGCTTGCTACATGCTTAGTGGCCGTGCGCTCAGCCCGCTGGCGTCATTGTCCGGGTTGTTGACCCGCTATCAGCAGGCGCGGGTGACCATGACCTCGGTCGACCAGATGATGGAGCTGCCCCAGGAGCGCAATTTCGAGGAGCGTCCGCTCAGCCGCAAGGTGCTGCAGGGCGGTATTGAGTGCCGCCAGCTCAACTTCACCTACCCGCAACAGCAGAACCCGGCGCTGAAGAACATCAACCTGTCGATTCTTCCCGGCGAGAAAGTCGGGATCATTGGTCGAAGCGGCTCGGGCAAGAGCTCGCTGGCGAAATTGCTGGTGGGGCTGTATCAGCCGGATGACGGCTCGCTGTTGGTCGATGGTGTGGATATCCGTCAGATCGACGTCAGCGAGCTGCGTTACAACATCGGCTACGTGCCTCAGGACATTCAGTTGCTCGCCGGCACCTTGCGCGACAACCTGGTTTCCGGCGCGCGGTATGTCGAGGACGAACTGGTGCTGCAAGCGGCCGAGCTGGCCGGTGTCCACGAATATGCGCGCCTGCATCCGCAGGGTTATGAGCTGCAAGTGGGTGAGCGCGGGCAGAACCTTTCCGGCGGTCAACGGCAGAACGTTGCCCTGGCCCGTGCACTGTTGCTCAACCCGCCGATCCTGCTGCTCGACGAGCCGACCAGTGCCATGGATAACACTGGCGAAGAGCGCCTCAAGCAGCGCCTGGCGGCGGTGATCGAGAACAAGACCATGGTGCTGGTGACGCACCGGGCATCGCTGTTGTCGCTGGTCGATCGACTGATCGTGATCGACCGCGGGCAGATACTCGCCGATGGCCCGAAAGCCGCGGTGATGGAAGCGTTGAAGAAGGGGCAGATCAGTGTTGCTTAAGTCGGGTAAGGGTTCGATCCTTCGCTACTTCAAAGGCTCTGCTTCGCTGCAGGGCCAGCCGCTGCCGGAGGTCAACAAGGCGCTGATCGAGGATGCGCCACGGGTGGTACGGCTGACGATCTGGGCGATCATCGCGTTCTTTGTATTCCTGATGCTCTGGGCCAACTTCGCGGTCATCGACGAAGTGACCAAGGGCGACGGCAAGGCGATTCCCTCGTCGAAGATCCAGAAAATCCAGAACCTTGAAGGCGGTATCGTCTCAGAACTGTTCGTCAAGGAAGGCCAGATCGTCGAAGCTGGCGCACCGCTGCTTCGCCTGGACGACACGCGATTTGCTTCGAACGTCGGCGAAACCGAGGCCGACCGGATGTCGATGGTGCTGCGGGTCGAGCGCTTGAGCGCCGAAGTCGATGATCGCCCGCTGAACTTCCCCGAGGATGTGCTCAAGGCCGTGCCGGGTCAGGCCAAGAGCGAAGAGTCGCTCTATATCAGCCGCCGCCAGCAGTTGCATGACGAGATTGGCGGCTTGCAGGAGCAACTGATCCAGCGCCAGCAAGAGCTGCGCGAATTCACCTCCAAGCAGGCGCAGTATCGCCAGCAATTGGGCTTCCAGCGTCAGGAAATCAACATGTCCGAGCCGTTGGTGGCCCAGGGCGCGGTATCCCCGGTGGAAGTCCTGCGCCTCAGGCGTGCCGAAGCGGAGACCCGTGGCCAGCTCGACGCCACCACCCTGGCTATTCCGCGAGCCGAATCGGCGATCAAGGAAGTACAGCGCAAGATCGACGAAACCCGCGGCAAGTTCCGTAGCGATGCCCTGACCCAGCTCAATGAAGCACGCACCGATCTGAACAAGGCCCAGGCCACCGGCAAGGCCCTGGAAGACCGGGTCAGCCGCACGCTGGTCACTTCGCCGGTGCGCGGTATCGTCAACAAGTTGCTGGTCAATACCATCGGCGGGGTTATCCAGCCAGGCAGCGACCTGGTGGAAATCGTACCGCTGGACGACACCTTGCTGGTCGAGGCGAAGATCCGCCCGCAGGACATCGCGTTCCTGCACCCGGGGCAGGAAGCGACGGTGAAATTTACCGCCTATGACTACACCATCTACGGCGGGATGAAGGCCAAGCTGGAGCAGATCGGCGCCGATACCATTACCGACGAAGACAAGAAAACTACCTACTACCTCATCAAGCTGCGCACCGACCGCAGCCACCTGGGTACCGATGAAAAGCCGTTGCTGATCATTCCTGGGATGGTGGCCTCGGTGGACATCATTACCGGCAAGAAGACCATTCTCAGCTATCTGATCAAGCCGATCATCAAGGCGCGGGCCGAGGCGCTGCACGAGCGCTAGATCTTTAGTTGATTCACTGGCCCCATCGCGGGCAAGCCCGACTCCTACAGGTTTTTGTGTCGAACACATGATCGTGCTTCAACAAAGAACCTTGTGGGAGCCGGGCTTGCCCGCGATGGCGTCAGTCAAAACACCTCAACCCTGTCAGTAAGTGACAAAAAACGTCACTCTGCCGTTCGCTCAGTCCCTTCTCAATCGCCATATCGTTATTCATTAACGGTATTTAAATTTCAATTCTTATATCTATAAAGTTAATCCCCTGCGTACCTGCCGACCAATCGGCGCGCCGCACGACACGAACCAACACGGGATCTCCGTGAGTTTCTGATCGACGCGCGCGCCTTTGAGCGTGCCGTGCGTGGGAGTGATTTATGTCTGCAGCTTCAGCTTCGCCAAGCATTGCGCCACAATTCTTTGAAGTCCGCCCATTCAGCGGTGCGGTGGGTGCCGAAATCATCGGTCTCGACCTGTCCCGCCCAATCAATGATCAGGACTTCGCACGCATTCACCGCGCGCATCTGGACCATCATGTGGTGGTGTTCCGTGACCAGCGCATCACCCCCGAACAGCACATCGACTTCAGCCGTCGTTTTGGCGTGTTGCAGATTCATGTGCTCAAGCAGTTCCTGCTGGCAGGGCATCCGGAAATCCTCATCGTTTCCAACGTCGTCGAAAACGGCCAGAACATTGGCTTGGGCGATGCCGGCAAGTTCTGGCACTCCGACCTCTCCTACAAGGAGCTGCCGAGCCTGGGTTCGATGCTGCACGCCCAGGAGCTGCCATCGGAGGGCGGCGACACGCTGTTCGCCGACATGCACAAAGCCTGGGACAACCTGCCCGAGGCGCTGCGCACAGCGGTGGAAGGCCGCTCGGCCGCGCACTCCTACACGGCGCGTTACAGCGAGACCAAATTCGAAGGCAACTGGCGCCCGACCCTGACCCAGGAGCAACTGGCCCAGGTTGCGGAAGTGGTGCACCCGGTCGTGCGTACCCACCCGGAAAACGGCCGCAAGGCCCTGTTCGTCAGTGAAGGGTTCACCACCCGCATCGTTGGCCTGCCGGAAGACGAGAGCCAACAACTGCTGACCGAGCTCTACGCCCACAGCGTACTGCCGCAAAACATCTATCGCCATCAATGGCAGCCCCATGACCTGGTGTTCTGGGACAACCGTTCGCTGATCCACCTCGCCGCCGGATGCCCCAGCCATCTGCGCCGCAAGTTGTATCGCACCACCATCCAGGGCGACGCGCCTTTCTGATTTGTCGGAGATTTGACCATGTCCAAACGTCTGCCCTTTGCACCCCTGGCCGCCGCCATTGGCCTGGGTTTCAGCCTGATCGCCGGCAGCCTGGTGGCGCCGACCGTGGCCCACGCCGAAGGTGAAATCCGCATCGCCGAACAATTCGGCATCGTCTACCTGCTACTGAACGTGGTACGCGATCAGAACCTGATCGAGAAGTACGGCAAGCAGGAAGGTATCGACATCAAGGTCGACTGGACCCAGCTCTCTGGCGGGGCGGCGGTCAACGATGCGTTGCTGTCCGGCTCCATCGACATTGCCGGTGCCGGCGTCGGTCCGTTGCTGACCATCTGGGACCGTACCCATGGCAAGCAGAACGTCAAGGCCGTGGCTTCCCTCGGCAACTTCCCGTACTACCTGGTGAGCAATAACCCCAAGGTCAAGACCATCGCCGACTTCACCGAGAAGGACCGCATCGCGGTGCCGGCCGTGGGTGTTTCGGTGCAGTCGCGTTTCCTGCAATACGCAGCCGCCAAACAGTGGGGTGACAAGGACTTCAATCGCCTCGACAAGTACACCATCGCGGTTCCGCACCCCGACGCGACAGCGGCGTTGGTGGCCGGCGGCACCGAGCTGAGCGGGCACTTCTCCAACCCACCATTCCAGGATCAGGAGCTGGCCAATCCCAATGTGCATGTGGTGTTGAACACCTATGACCTGCTCGGGCCGAACTCGCCGACGGTGCTGTTCGCTACCGAGAAATTCCGCAATGAGAACCCGAAAACCTACAAAGCATTCATTGATGCGCTGACCGAAGCGGCAACCTTTGCCCAGAACGACAAAGGTGCGGCGGCGGACACTTACATCCGCGTCACCAAGGCCAAAATCGACCGCGCCGCATTGCTGAAAATCATCGACAACCCGCAGTTCGAATTCAGCGTCACGCCGAAAAATACTTACCCGTTGGCCGAGTTCCTCTACCGCGTTGGCGCGATCAAGAACAAACCGGAGTCGTGGAAGGACTACTTCTTCCAGGACGCCAAGCCACTGCAAGGGAGCTGACCGAAATGAATGCCCCTTTGCAAGGCCACACGGTCAGCAAACCGATCGCGGCAGCCCAGGCGCTGCTGTCGGTCGATAACGTCAGCCTCGAATACCGCACGCCGCAGCGTGTGGTGCGGGCGACCCATCAAGTGAGTTTCGAGATCGACCCGGCGGACCGTTTTGTCCTGCTCGGGCCGTCCGGTTGCGGCAAGTCGACATTGCTCAAGGCCGCCGCCGGATTCATCCAGCCCGTGGAAGGTGAGATCCGTCTGCAAGGTCGGCGCGTCGATGCGCCGGGGCCGGACCGGATCGTGGTGTTCCAGGAGTTCGATCAACTGCCGCCGTGGAAAACCGTTAAACAGAACGTGATGTTTCCGCTGCTGGCCTCGAAAACCCTCAAGCGCAAAGAGGCCGAGGAGCGGGCGCTGCATTATCTGGAGAAGGTGGGTTTGGCAGCGTTTGCCGATGCTTATCCGCATACCCTGTCCGGCGGCATGAAGGCACGGGTTGCCATTGCCCGGGCGTTGGCGATGCAGCCGAAAATCCTCCTGATGGACGAACCCTTCGCCGCCCTCGATGCGCTGACCCGACGCAAGATGCAGGAGGAACTGTTGCTGCTCTGGGAGGAAGTGCGCTTCACGCTGCTGTTCGTCACGCACTCCATCGAAGAGGCACTGGTGGTGGGCAACCGCATTCTGTTGCTGTCACCGCATCCAGGGCGAGTGCGGGCGGAAGTCCACAGCCATCAATACGATTTGCACAGCCTTGGCGGTGCGGCGTTTCAGGAGTCGGCACGGCGCATCCATCGGTTGTTGTTCGATGAAGGCCAATCAGCGCAAGCCGAGCATGAGCTGGACTTCGCCGACATCCGTATTGCTTATTGAGCCAGTTGAGAGGAGGGCCCGATGAGCCATTTATCATCCCCGCGTGAAGAGTTCGAAACGGTTTTGCAGCCACTGACCAGCGTGCCGCTGGAGCGTGAGTTACCCATCGGTCAACGCTTGTGGCAGCAAAGTTGGTTGCGTAAAAGCCTGATCCTGATTTTGCTTGCTGTGCTGTGGGAGGCCGTTGCCCGGTATCAGAATAACGACCTGCTGCTGCCAAGTTTTCTTCAGACCACTCATGCCCTGTACGACGGCCTGCTCAGCGGCGAATTGCTCGGCAAGGTGTGGATTTCCCTGGTGGTGTTGCTCAAGGGTTACCTGATCGGCATCGTCCTCGCGTTTGCGCTGACCACGTTGGCAGTGTCGACCCAGTTTGGGCGCGATCTGCTCAGCACCCTGACCTCGATGTTCAACCCGTTGCCGGCGATTGCGCTGCTGCCGCTGGCGCTGCTGTGGTTCGGCCTGGGTCAGAACAGCCTGATTTTCGTGCTGGTGCATTCGGTGCTCTGGGCCTTGGCGTTGAACACCTACGCCGGATTCCTCGGCGTTTCGGAAACCCTGCGCATGGCCGGGCGCAATTACGGCCTCAAGGGCATGCGTTTTGTGCTGTTCATCCTGATCCCGGCAGCATTGCCATCGATCCTTGCCGGCCTGAAGATCGGCTGGGCGTTTGCCTGGCGCACGTTGATTGCTGCGGAGCTGGTATTTGGTGCGACCAGTGGGAAGGGCGGGCTGGGGTGGTACATTTTCCAGAATCGCAATGAGCTGTACACGGACAAGGTCTTTGCTGGCCTGGCGGTGGTGATTCTGATTGGGTTGCTGGTGGAGAACCTGGTGTTTGATTCGTTGGAACGGGTGACGGTGAAACGGTGGGGGATGGTACGGTAGAAAAATCGCCAATCGCGAGCAGCTCGCGAAGGCAGCCGACCCATCATCACTGATCCAGAAGGGATGTTTGCTAGCATTGCACTTGAATCAATCCTGATCAGATATGAGTGCTTGCCATGCAACTCCCGGACATGAACCTGTTGGTCGCCCTCGACGCCTTGCTCGATGAGGGCAGCGTGGTGGGCGCCGCGCGGCGGATGAACCTGAGCCCGGCGGCCATGAGCCGGACGTTGGCGCGCATCCGCGAAGCCATTGGCGATCCGATCCTGGTGCGCGCCGGCCGTGGCCTGGTGCCGACCCCCAAGGCGCTGGCGTTGCGCGAACAGGTGCGCAGTGTGGTCGAGCAGGCCGGGCTGCTGTTTCGTTCGGCCGATACGGTGGAATTGAGTTCACTGCGGCGGCGGTTCAGTATTCGGGCCAACGACTTCTTTGTCGGCGTTTACGGCGGCAAGCTGTTCGCCACCCTTGACCGGCAGGCGCCGCACTGCGAGTTGCGTTTCGTCCCGGAAGGCGATGGCGATGATGAGGCATTGCGCGAAGGGAGGATCGATCTGAGCGTCAGCAACACCCGGCCATTGACCCCGGAAGTGAAGGTTCAGAACCTGTTTTCCACCCACTTCGTCGGCCTGGTGCGCGAGGATCATCCGCTGCTGGACGAGGAGATCACGGCAGAGCGCTATGCCGGTTATTCCCATATCAGCATGTCCCGGCGTGGCATTGCCCGTGGTCCGATCGATACCGCGCTGAATGCCCTGGGGCTGGAGCGGCGAGTGGCGGTGATCGCGCCAAGCTTTCATGCGGCGATGTTTGCCCTGCCCGATTCCGACCTGATTCTGCCGGTGCCGAAGGAAGCCTTGCTGAGTGTGCGGCGGCTGGGGTTGAAGCTGCGCTCGTTCGACCTGCCGATTCCTTTGCCGACCCTGATGCTGACCCAGGCCTGGCACCCGCGCTTCGACAAGGACCCAGCGCACCGCTGGCTGCGTGAAACGCTGAAAGCCTGCTGCGAAGAAACGTGGCTGGCCGCACAACCTGAAATTCACCGCTGACCTCCCACAGGGTTTTGTATTGTTGCGTCTGGCGCACTTATAACCTGCCAATAAGTTGATTTTCGTCAGGCATAACGCTTCCTAGAATGCTTCGGTATTTCCACACCGGAGCTTGCAGTACATGACTTCCCTTACGGCCACCGCACCTGTTGCGGCAGCCGCTCCGCCCGTCTTCGGCCCACGGATCATCATCGGCCTGATAGGCGTGCTGCTGGCGGTGCTGGTATCGGGCCTGAACGAGATGGTGACCAAAGTCGCCCTGGCCGACATCCGCGGTGCGTTGGCCATCGGCTACGACGAAGGCACCTGGCTGGTCGCCTGTTACACCGCGACGTCCGTGGCGGCCATGGCCTTCGCGCCATGGTGTGCGGTGACGTTCTCGTTGCGGCGTTTCACCCTGTGCGCCATCGGCCTGTTCACCCTGTTGGGCGTGTTGTGCCCCTTCGCCCCGGATTACGAAAGCCTGTTGTTGCTGCGTACCTTGCAAGGCCTGGCGGGCGGGGCATTGCCACCCATGCTGATGACCGTGGCCCTGCGGTTTCTGCCGGCCAACGTGAAGTTGTATGGCCTGGCCGGTTATGCCCTGACGGCGACATTCGGCCCGGGTCTGGGCACGCCATTGGCCGGGTTATGGACCGAATATGTCGGCTGGCAGTGGACCTTCTGGCAAATCATCGCGCCGTGCCTGATTGCCATGGCTGCGGTGGCGTATGGCTTGCCCCGGGACCCGCTGCGCCTGGAACGCTTCAAGTCTTTCAACTGGCGCGGTGTGCTGCTGGGTTTTCCCGCCATCTGCATGCTGGTGATCGGCATCCTGCAAGGCAACCGCCTGGATTGGTTCGAATCCAGCCTGATCTGCGGGCTGCTCGGTGGCGGGTTGTTGTTACTGGTGCTGTTTTTGGCCGGCGAGTGCTCGCAGCCGATACCCTTTTTCAAGATGCAGATGCTCGGCATCCGTAACCTGTCTTTCGCCCTGCTGACCCTGGCGGGCGTGCTGGTGGTGTTGCAGGCGGTGATCATCATTCCGTCCAGCTACCTGGCGCAGGTCCAGGGTTATCGCCCGGTGCAGACCGCGCCGATCATGCTGCTGGCGGCGCTGCCGCAATTGATTGCGCTGCCGTTGGTGGCGGCGCTGTGCAACTTTCGCTGGGTCGATTGCCGCTGGGTGTTGGGCATCGGCCTGAGCATGCTGGCGCTGTCGTGCGTCGGTGGCTCGCAACTGACGTCCGCGTGGATTCGTGACGATTTCTACGTGCTGCAATGGCTGCAGATTTTCGGCCAGCCCATGGCGGTGCTGCCGCTACTGATGCTGTCCACCGGCAGCATCAACCCGATGCAAGGGCCGTTCGCATCGGCCTGGTTCAACACCGTCAAAGGCCTGTCGGCGGTCATCGCCACCGGGGTGATCGAAGCGCTGACCACGGCACGCCTGCATTTTCACTCGACCATGCTGGTCGATCGCCTCGGCAACTCGCCTCTGGTCGAGCGCGACAGCGCAAGCCTTGCTCATCGCCTGCATGAGCAAGCGCTGGTGCTCACTTCCTCTGATCTTTACCTGTGCATGGCGGGCAT
Source organism: Pseudomonas sp. A-R-19 (assembly GCF_019956575.1). NCBI lineage: Bacteria > Pseudomonadati > Pseudomonadota > Gammaproteobacteria > Pseudomonadales > Pseudomonadaceae > Pseudomonas > Pseudomonas sp. A-R-19. Next base: position 28,995 of record NZ_JAHBDR010000063.1, on the reverse strand, counting down.
CGCCGTGACCTTGATCCTGTTGATTTTCTGGCTGCCGACGCGGATCTATCCGCCGCGCGCACCGACCTGAATGCTCCACTGATACAGAAGGTTTTCATGAACACTCAAGCAAAGCAGAAAGTCGTGGTTGCCGTGGCCGTCGCATTGGCCGTCGGCGTGTTGCTGTACCTGGCGATGCCTGGCCTGTTCGGCAAGCGTACCCAGCAGAACACCAACGATGCTTATGTCTCGGCGGATTACACCCTGGTCGTGCCGCGGGTCGCCGGGTTTATCCAGCAAGTGCTGGTCGAGGACAACCAGCAGGTCAAGGCCGGGCAGTTGCTGGCACTGATCGATGACCGGGATCTGCGCGCCGCCGCCCAGGCCGCCGACGCCGAAACACTGGTGGCCAGGGCGCAACTGCAAAACGCCCGGGCGACCCTGGAGCGCCAGGCCTCGGTGATTGCCCAGGCGCAATCCTCGGTGGTCTCGGCCAAGGCGGAAATGGCCTTTGCCGAGCATGAATTGAACCGCTACAACCACCTCGCCGGAGTGGGCGCCGGCACGGTGCAAAATGCGCAGCAGGCGCAAACGCGCATCGACCAGGCGTCGGCACGAATGTCCAATGCCACGGCAGTGCTGGCGGCGGAGCGTAAGCAAGTGGAGATCCTCACGGCCCAGCGCGATGCTGCCGAAGGGGGGCTGAAGCGGGCGCAGGCGAAGCTGGAAATGGCCAGCTACGAGCTGTCCTATACGCGGATCGTCGCGCCTCAGGACGGCATGGTTGGCGAACGCGCGGTGCGGGTCGGCGCCTACGTCACGCCGGGCAGCAAAATCCTCGCGGTGGTGCCGCTGGCACAGGCTTACGTGATGGCCAATTTCCAGGAAACCCAACTGACGGATGTGCAGCCGGGGCAGGCTGTGCAAGTGCGCGTTGACAGTCTGGGCGGTGCGGCACTCAACGGTCGTGTCGAAAGCATTGCACCGGCCACCGGGGTGACGTTCGCCGCGATCAAGCCGGACAACGCCACCGGCAACTTCACCAAGGTGGTGCAGCGGATACCGGTGAAGATCGTGCTGGATCCGGGGCAATCGCTGGCCGAGCGCTTGCGGGTGGGGATGTCGGTGGAGGCGAGTATTGATACGGCCACCGCCAAGGCGAAAGAGGTTGTTCAGCGATGAAGATTTTCGTTGATCGTGCTGACGCCTTCGCGAGCAAGCCCGCTCCCACAGTTGACTGCATTCCCCTGTGGGAGCGGGCTTGCTCGCGAAGAGGCCATCAGCCTCGCCTTACTTTTTCTGCCTTGCTTGTGCTGAGCCTGTCAGCCTGCACCGTAGGCCCCGATTTCCAAAAGCCCGAAACCACACAAATCGCCGAATGGGCAAAACCATCAAAGCCAGCCGCCAGCCAGGCCATCGCCGAAACAATGGATGAGCGTTGGTGGGAAGTGTTCCACGACCCAAAACTCTCGGCCTTGAGCCAGCGCGCCCTGACCGACAACCTCGACCTGAAGCTGGCCGGCAGCCGCTTGCAGCAAAGTCGTGCGGTGCGCCAGGTCATCACTGCCGACCGCTACCCCAGCACGGCCGCCAGTGGCGGTTACGGGCGCAATCGCAACAGTGCTGAAGGTCTGAGCGACCCGTCGGGTCACAATGGCCAATCGGCCTTCAATCTGTGGAACGCCGGCTTTTCCGCGTCCTGGGAACTGGATTTTTGGGGCCGCGTGCGCCGGGAAACCGAAGCCGCCGACGCCAACCTTGAAGTCGCCGAGAACGACCGGCGCGGCGTGCTGCTGTCGGTGCTGGCCGAAACCGCGCAGGACTACATTCAGTTGCGCGGGGTGCAGAACACCCGGCTCGTCACCGAGCAGAACCTCGATGTCGCCCGCCACAGCCTGAAGCTTTCGCAGCTGCGCCTGGCCGACGGCGTCGCGACGGACCTGGATGTCGCCGAAGCCGCCGCGCAGGTGGCGGCCATCGAGTCGCGCCTGCCCGCGCTGGAGCAGCGCCAGTGGCAACTGATCAACGCCCTGAGTCTGTTGATGGGCGAACCGCCCCAGGCATTGGCGGCGGAGTTATCCACAGACGCACCGGTGCCACAAACGCCGCGACAGGTTGCCATTGGCTTGCCTTCGCAACTGGCTGAACGGCGGCCGGACATTCGCCAGGCCGAAGCACGGCTGCATGCCGCCACGGCCAGCATTGGCGTGGCCAAGGGCGATTTCTATCCGCGCATCACCTTGTCGGGGAGCATCGGTTCCCAGGCCATGCAACTGAGCGATTTCGGCTCCTGGGGCTCGCGTTCGTTCGGCATCGGCCCGCAGTTCAGCTTGCCGTTGTTCGACGGTGGTCGCTTGCGCGGAGTGTTGAACCTGCGTGAGGCGCAACAACAGGAAGCCGCTATCGCCTATCAGCAAACCGTGCTGCGCGCCTGGCATGAAATCGATGACCAGTTGAGCGCCTACAACGCCAGCCAGTTGCGCCGCGACAGCCTGGCCGAAGCGGTGCGCCAGAACCGCATTGCGCTGGACACCGCGCAACAGCAGTACGTCGAGGGCGTGGTGGATTTCGTCAACGTACTCACCGTGCAAGGAGCGTTGCTGGCCACGCAGGAACAGTGGGTCGAGAGTTCGACCGGCGTGTCTCTGGCGGCCGTCGGGTTGTACAAGGCGCTGGGTGGCGGATGGCAGTCAGTGTATCCCGTGGCGCAGACGGCGCAGCGCTGACGGTGCGGACGCCGGCTATCGCTCCATTATCGGGTCAGCATCGACGTTGCTCGGCTTGAAGGGCTAAAGTGATGCGTAATCAATCTGGCTCTTCACTCAACGTCACAAGGGGAGGCAATGGAGGCGCGCAGAGAAACGCCGATGGGCGACACTCAGGGACCGCACGCCAATCCTGGTTTCGCCAGGGGCGCGCAACCGTTGATCCGTTGGGCGAGAGAGCATTGGCTGGTGCCGATTCTGGTATTGGCCGCGCTGGTGCGCTTTTACGATCTGACCGCTGCCGCGATTTGGGGCGACGAGGGTTCCAGCCTGCTGCTGGCCAGTTATTCAGTACCTGACATCTGGTTGCACGCTGCCTACGACGTGCATCCGCCGCTGTATTTCATATTGCTGCACGGCTGGATCGCGATGTTTGGCGACGGCATATTGTCGATCCGCTGCCTCAGTGCCCTGCCGGGGATTGCCTCGGTCGGGCTCGGCGTATGGCTGGTCGATCGGCTCGCCACACGCCGAGCCGCAATATTGGCCGGCGTCCTGTTGGCCCTGCTGCCCACGGCGGTGCGCTACAGCCAGGAAGTACGCATGTATTCGTTACTGGGACTGTGGTTGCTGGGGGCAACCATCGCGCTGGTGTACTGGATCCGCAAGCCACAGCGCCGGCGCTATCTGGTGATCTATGTCGTGCTGATGAGCGCGGCGTTTTACACGCATTACTTCACTGCCCTGTGCGTGCTCTGCCATTGGTTGTACCTGGGGATCATCCGTGTGCAGCCGGGTCATCGTCTGCGGCACATCCAGCGGGGTGACTGGTGGCTGGCCAACATGGCTATCGTGGCGCTGTATCTGCCGTGGTTACCGGGGTTCGTCGACCTGTTACGGCACCTGGACCAACTCAAGGCCAATGGCGATGTCGGCTGGGAATTGCCCGTCAGCCTGGACTCCTTGCCGTCGATGGTCTGGTCGTTGCTGACCCAGGACGACGGCGAAACACTGCCTCCCCTGGTGTTTATTGCCTTGCCGGTGACCTTGCCGGTGTTGGCATGGGTGGCGCTGGCACGGGATCGAAGCGTGTTCCGTGGCAGTGCGTTGCTCGCGGTCTACACCTTTGTCCCGATGCTGCTGGTGTTTGCGGTGTCGTTTTTTTCGCCGATATTCATCGAGCGCTACCTCACCGCGTATGCCCTTGGCCTGCCGCTGTTGGCGGCATTGGCAATCGACCGCTTGTACTCCGGTTCCCGGGTGCTGGCCCTGACGGTGCTGGTGCTGTTTGTCGGTGTGGAACTGGTGGGCCTGAAAAACAACGCGACGGTGGATGTCCATGATCAGGTCAACGTCCTTGTGGAAGACGTCAATCTGCATTTTCAGCCCGGTGACCGGATCGTCACCAGCGACATGCTCTGGTACTTGAGTTACGTCTACTACAACCGCACCAATACCCAGCCGCTGCTGTACACCCCGCCACGGGCCGATGGCACTTCGAGCCGGCCGAACGACTATGGTTTCGGTACCTTGACGACGCCAGACACTTATCTGGATCACTTGAGCGATTTGCCCAAGGGCACGGGGCGAATCTGGCTGATTGGCACCGCCGACGTACCTGACGAGTTCGCACCGTTGCCAGCGCAATGGCATATCGCACGTCAGATGAAGGCCGGTGGTGTTGCCGCGAGGTTGTACCTGTCCGGCAATACCGGGCCATGAGTGGCGTCATCGTAGCCTTCAGGGTTTCGACGACAAGTCCGCCATGCCCTTGAGCAACTCGATCGGTAGCGGAAAGACGATGGTCGAGCTCTTGTCGCCGGCAATCGAACTCAGGGTCTGCATGTAGCGCAGCTGCATGGCCCCCGGTTGGCGGCCAAGCATTTCGGCGGCCTGCATGAGTTTTTCCGAGGCCTGCAATTCACCCTCGGCGTGGATCACCTTGGCTCGCCGTTCCCGTTCGGCTTCGGCCTGCTTGGCGATGGCGCGGATCATCGATTCGTTGAGGTCCACGTGCTTGATCTCGACGTTGGCGACCTTGATGCCCCAGGCGTCGGTCTGGGCGTCGAGCACTTGCTGGATGTCCAGGTTCAACCGTTCGCGTTCGGCCAGCAATTCGTCCAGTTCGTGTTTACCCAGCACCGCCCGCAACGTGGTTTGCGCCAATTGACTGGTGGCGGCCAGGAAGTCCTCGACCTGAATGATGGCCTTCTGCGGATCGAGCACGCGGAAATACAGCACCGCGTTGACCTTGACCGACACGTTGTCGCGGGTGATCACGTCTTGCGGCGGCACGTCCAGTACCACGGTGCGCAAATCGACCCTGACCATTTGCTGGACCACCGGAATCAGCAGGATCAGGCCGGGTCCCTTGACCTGCCAGAAGCGCCCGAGTTGGAACACCACCCCGCGCTCGTACTCGCGCAGGATGCGAAACGTCGCCCCCGCCAGTGCGATCAGCAACAGCAGGAGCGCGACAAGACCCAATTGCAAACCCATGACTATTCTCCGCCCGGCACCGCGTCAGCCGCGGCCACTTGCAGCAGCAAACCCTTGCGCCCCACCACCCGCACCTGTTGCCCGGGTTGCAGCGGTGTCGCGCTGAGCACTTGCCATTGTTCTCCTTGCAGATGCACCCAGCCGCCATAGGCGTTGCCGGCCTGCAATGACGTCACCGCTGTCACGCTGCCGAGCAGCCCGGCATCACCACTGACAGTGTGGCGCGGTCGGGTTTTCAGGGCGTGAATCACCAGGTAGATCAGCAACAGCGCGCTGACCAGTCCCAGGCCGATCATCAGCGGCACGGGCACTTCGGTATTGGACAGGATCACCGCACCGATCACGAACATCACGATGCCGCCCAGGCCGATCACGCCGTAATTGGGCAGCGCCGCCTCGGCGATCAGGAACGCGATGCCGAAGGTGATCAGCCAGATTCCGACGGGGTTGGGCATCAGCACCACGACCGTGTCGGCGGCGCAGGCCGATCCGCTCAACGCCAACAGCAACGCAACTGCACAGCAACGCGTGTTCACTTGACCCTCCGGGAGAGTCTTGAGGTGGCTCTGTAGACAGTTTAGTTGACACGCGAGCTGTATGAATTTTGCTCAATTGTCGACGACGTCCGATGGGCGGATTTCCCGCCGGAACCCGTCGGCAGGCCTAGACTTTCACTACGCAAGCAAAGCGTTAACCATCGTCCGCCAGCGGTCATGGCGGACACCGAGGTGCATCATGCGTATGGCAAGAACCGTGCAGCGAAGCCTGGAAAAGGCCCAATGCAACTACGACGTCGTCAGCCACCCACACTCGGCCAGCAGCCTTGAAACGGCGCGGGTCGCAGGTATTCCTGCCGAAAGGGTGGCCAAATCGGTGATCCTCGACGATCACCATGGCCATTACCTGATGGCCGTGCTGCCCGCCAGCCGTCACCTTGACCTGAGTAAAGTGCGCAGCAGCGGTGAGTGGCAGGTTTCCCGCGAAAGCAATCTGGCGCACCTGTTCGATGATTGCGAACGCGGTGCCGTACCGGCGCTGGGCGAGTCCTATGGGTTGGAGGTGGTCATCGATCCGCTGCTGACCCGGCAAAAAGACATCTATCTGGAGGCCGGCAACCACGTCAACCTGGTGCGCATGGACATGCCCGAGTTCCTGAAAATGGTGCCGCATGCGGAGGTGCGGGAGTTGAGTCATTGAGTTTTGCACTGTCCATGCTGCCGTCTTCGCGAGCAAGCCCGCTCCCACAGGGACTGCGATTGACCTGTAGGAGCGGGCTTGCCCGCGATGACCGCGCAGCGGTCTCTTAATCGGTTTACAGGAGTTAGACATGGAAAACCCAACCCACAACCTTCCATCCCTGTTCAAACAACTCGGCCTGCCGGACGACGCCGAAAGCATCGATAAATTCATCGCCACCCATTCACCGCTAAAGCCGGAGCTGCAACTGGCCGATGCGTTTTTCTGGAGCAAGTGTCAGGTGGACTTCCTGCGGGACGAGATTCTCGAGGACGCGGATTGGGCGGAAGTGGTGGATCAGCTGGATGTGATGTTGAGGAAGGGGCGGGGGGTGTAAAAACTGATAGGCGGTGATCCACAGCGGTTGCTCTGATCAAAACAATTGACCAGAATTAAGACCTTATTTGAGGTCTTAATTATGCAAAGTGTTTTGGCTGATATGGCTGTCAGCGTGTCTGAACTAAAGAAAAATCCCTCTGCCGTTTTGAATGGCGCCCATGGAGGGCCCGTCGCAGTGCTCAATCACAATCGCGTCATGGGCTACATGGTTCCTGCCGATGTGTTCGAAGCCATGATGGAGCGCCTTGATGATCTGGAGTTGGCGGAAATCGTGCGTTCTCGTCGTCATGAAACGCCGATCCCGGTAACCCTGGATGACATATAAGCTCGAGTTTCTGCCGTCCGCACGCAAAGAGTGGGACAAGTTGGGGCATACGGTACGGGTGCAATTCAAAAAGAAGTTGGCCGAACGGCTCGAGCTGCCTCGAATCCCGTCTGACTCACTCCATGGCATGCCCGACTGCTACAAAATCAAACTGAAGTCATCTGGATACCGACTCGTCTACGAGGTGATAGATGAGCGTGTCGTCGTTTCTGTCGTTGCAGTAGGCAAGCGCGAGCGCAGCGAAGTGTATGAGCGCGCGAAGAAACGTTGATCGCTCTCGACAGGTCCCGATTACGTAATTGTTTCAAAACTTGACGGAAAATCCCCTCAAGTGCGATATTGATAGTTAGCAAACTAACAGTGTGTATTTTCCCTCGTGCCGAATAACCTCGACGTTCTCCAGATGAACATCAGCAGCGCCATGGTGGTGGCCGCCAGGCATTGGCGCAAAATCTGCCAGACCACGCTGGCCAACTATGGAATCTCCGAAGCCTGCGCCGTTCCGCTGTTGATGATCGGGCGGCTGGGCGAGGGTGTGCGCCAGGTGACGGTGGCCCAGGCAGCAGGGATGGAGAGCCCGTCGCTGGTACGCCTACTCGATCAGTTGTGCCATGGCGGCTACGTTTGCCGCACCGAAGATGCGCAGGACCGCCGCGCCAAATGCCTGAGCCTGACCGCAACCGGTCGTGAGCTGGTGCAGGCGGTCGAAGTTGAGCTGGTGCGCTTGCGCCACGAAGTACTTGAAGGCATTGACCAGAGTGATCTGGAAGCTACGCTGCGGGTACTGAGAGCATTTGAAGCGGCCACGCCGCCATCGGTGGCCAACTCTTGAACGGATTTTTCTCTGGCATGCCTCCGGCGCGGGACTGGTTCTACGGAGTCCGCACCTTCGCCGCATCGATGATCGCGCTGTACATCGCCCTGCTCATGCAAATGCCGCGTCCGTACTGGGCGATGGCCACGGTGTACATCGTTTCCAACCCATTCCTCGGGCCGACCACTTCCAAGGCTCTGTACCGGGCAATCGGCACCTTTGTCGGCGCTGCGGCGGCGGTTCTGTTTGTGCCGATGTTCGTGCAGAGCCCCTACGTGCTGGTAGTAGTGATTGCGCTGTGGACCGGCACGCTGCTGTTTCTGTCCCTGCATTTGCGCACCGCCAACAACTACGCCTTGATGCTCGCCGGCTACACCTTGCCGCTGATTGCCCTGCCGGTGGTGAATAACCCGCTGGGGGTGTGGGACGTGGCCGAAGCACGGACCGAAGAAATCTTCCTCGGCATCGTCGTGGCCGCAGTGGTTGGCGCGATGTTCTGGCCCCGACGTCTGGCGCCGGTGTTCAATGATTCGGTGAGTAAATGGTTTGCCGATGCCTCGACCTACAGCCTGCGCTTCCTCAGCCGCAGCGTGCAGCCTGAAGAAGTCAGTGCGTTGCGGGCATCGATGGTCGCCACCTTCAACTCCCTGGAGTTGATGATCGGTCAGTTGCCGCACGAAGGCTCACGTCCGCAGACGGTGCGCAACACCAAGGAGTTGCGCGGGCGGATGATTCACCTGCTGCCGGTCATCGATGCCCTCGACGATGCGCTTTACGCCCTGGAACGGCGCACCCCCGAGCTTGTGGATAAGTTCGCGCCGTTGTTGGCTGCCACCTGCGAATGGCTCGAGCACAAGGATGCCGATCTCGAGCGCTGGCATGCGCTGAAGGATCAACTTGAGGCCCTGCAACCTGCCCCCGAAGCGCTGGATGACCGCAAGCAATTGCTGTTCTCCAACGCTATCTACCGTCTCGGCGAGTGGATCGATTTGTGGCAGGACTGCCGCAGCCTGCAATACGCCATCCAGTGCGAAAGCCAGGACAGCTGGCGCGCGGTGTATCGGCACTGGCGGCTGGGACGGCTCTCGCCGTTCCTGGATCGCGGCCTGATGTTCTATTCCGCGGCGTCCACCGTCACCGCGATTATCGTGGCCTCGGTGCTGTGGATTCTGCTCGGCTGGACCGATGGCGGCAGCGCAGTGATCCTGGCGGCGGTGGCGTGCAGCTTCTTCGCCTCGATGGACGACCCGGCGCCGCAGATTTACCGGTTCTTTTTCTGGACGGCGATGTCGGTGGTGTTCGCCAGCCTGTATCTGTTTCTCGTGTTGCCCAACCTGCATGACTTTCCGATGCTGGTGCTGGCGTTTGCCGTGCCGTTCATCGTCGTTGGCACCCTGACGGTCAAGCCGCAGTTTTACCTGGGCATGCTGCTGACCCTGGTCAACACTTCGTCGTTCATCAGCATTCAGGGTGCCTACGACGCGGACTTCCTCAGTTTCGCCAACTCCAACCTGGCCGGTCCCATGGGGCTGCTGTTCGCGTTCATCTGGACCCTGATTGCCCGGCCGTTCGGTGCTGAACTGGCAGCCAAGCGCCTGACCCGTTTCAGCTGGCGTGACATTGTCAGCCTCGCCGAGCCGGCCACGTTGTCCGAGCATCGGCTTCTGGGCATACGGATGCTCGATCGGCTGATGCAGCATCTGCCGCGCCTGGCCATGACCGGCCAGGACTCCGGCGTGGCGCTGCGCGAAGTGCGAGTGGCGCTGAATCTATTGGACCTGCTCGCTTATACGCCGCGGGTCCTCGGTGTGCCGCAGGTGCTGTTGCGCCAGGTAGTGGCCGAGGTGGGCGAGTACTTCAAGGCCTGCCTCAAGGCCGGTGAACGCTTGCAGGCGCCGAGCCCGCTGCTGATGACCCTCGACCGCACCCGTCGCGCCCTCAGTGGTGCCGGCGATGATGAAACCCGTCGGCATTTGCTGCACGCCCTGAGCGGCCTGCGCCTGGCACTGTTGCCCGGCGTTGAGTTCGTCGGTTCCGCCGAACCCGAAGAACCGCTTCCCCATGGCATTGATGGAGCGCCTTTATGATCGGTGACCTCGACCTGAGCGGGGTGTTCCTGCCCACGCTGCTGGTGCTGATGGGCATTACGTATGTGTTGTACCTGTTGGTGCACGGGGTGCTGACGCGCCTGCACTTTTACCGTCTGGTCTGGCACCGGGCATTGTTCAACGTGGCCCTCTACGCCCTGCTGCTTGGCGCCGTGGACTCACTCAGTCGATACCTGATGACATGAAAAAACCGTTTCTAACCCTGGGTCGCGTGGTGTTGACCCTGCTGATCGTGAGCTTCGCCGTTGTCGTGGTCTGGCGCATGGTGATGTATTACATGTTCGCGCCCTGGACCCGCGACGGGCACATCCGTGCCGACATCGTGCAAATCGCCCCGGACGTCTCCGGGCTGATCCAGCAAGTGGAGGTGCGCGACAACCAGTTGGTCAAGCGCGGCCAGGTGCTGTTCAGTATCGATCCGGACCGTTTCAAGCTGGCGCTGCGCCAGGCGAAAGCGGCCGTCGCCGACCGTGAAGAAACCCTGGCCCAGGCCCAGCGCGAGGCCAAGCGTAACAAGGGCCTCGGCAACCTGGTGCCGGGTGAGCAACTGGAAGAAAGCCAGTCAAAAGTGGCCCGCGCCCAAGTGGCGTTGATGGAAGCCCAGGTGGCGGTGGATAGCGCACAACTCAACCTCGACCGCTCGGTGATCCGCAGCCCGGTGGACGGCTACGTCAACGATCGCGCGCCACGGGCCCAGGAGTTTGTCAGCGCCGGGCGTCCGGTGTTGTCGGTGGTCGACAGTAACTCGTTCCATATCGACGGCTACTTCGAAGAAACCAAACTGAACGGTATCCATATCGGCCAGAGCGTCGACATCCGGGTGATCGGCGACAATGCGCGCCTGCGCGGGCATGTGGAAAGCATCGTCGCCGGTATCGAAGACCGCGACCGCACAAGCGGCAACAACCTGCTGCCCAACGTCAACCCGGCGTTCAGCTGGGTGCGGCTGGCCCAGCGGATTCCGGTGCGGATTGCCTTTGACGACGTACCGGCGGATTTCCGCATGATCGCCGGGCGCACCGCCACCGTATCGATCATCGACGACAAAAACCGGGAGCCAGCGCAATGAGCAAGGCCTCGGGTTTGGCGGTCGCCGGATTAGGCTTGCTGCTGTCGGCGTGTCAGATGGTCGGGCCGGATTATCATTTGCCCGAAGAGGCGGCTGTGCATCGTCCGGACTTGCAGGGTGATCTGGCCGTAGACGGTAAAACGGTGGTGTCCGCGCCGGTGCCGGCTGATTGGTGGCGCCTGTACAAGGACCCGCGACTCGACCAGTTGGTGCAGCAGGCCATGGCCTCCAACACCGATTTGCGTGTGGCGGCGGCCAGCCTGTTGCGGTCTCGCGCTCAGGTCGACGAGGCGCAAGCAGCGGGCGGCTGGAGCGGCGGCGTGAAGATGGGCGCCCAGCGCTTGCAGGAGTCCGGCCAGGCCTTCCTGCTGCCGGAAAAAGTACCGGTGGCCAACATTGGCGACATCGGCATCAGCGCGTCGTACCAGTTCGACCTGTTCGGCACCTTGCAGCGCGGTATCGAAGCGGCCAAGGCCAATGCCGATGCGACGCAGGCCGCCGCCGATACTGCACGCATTACCGTAGTGGCCGACGTGGTTCGCGCCTACACCCAGGTGTGTGCGGCCAATGAAGAGCGGGAAATTGCCCAGCACTCCCTCGACCTGCAAGCCCAGAGCACCACGCTGATCCAGCGCCTGCGCGATGCCGGGCGTGGCGACGAAACCCAGGTCACCCGTTCGCAAACCCAATTCAAATCCCTGCGCGCCGACATGCCGCGTTATGAAGCGGCACGTCAGGCCGGGCTGTACCGTTTGTCGATGTTGCTGGCCAAGCCGCTGGATCAACTGCCGGCCGGCACCGCCACCTGCGACGAGTTGCCAAAAATCGCCCAATTGATTCCGGTGGGCGATGGCGCCGCGTTGCTCAAGCGTCGTCCTGACGTGCGGCAGGCCGAGCGTCGGCTGGCGGCCGCGACGGCCGGTATTGGCGTCGCCACGGGCGAGCTGTACCCGAACATCAGCATCGGCGCGACCATCGGTACCGTCGGTATCCTCGACGATCTCGGCGACCCGTCCACTAATCGCTGGGGTTTTGGTCCGTCGCTGACCTGGAACGTGCCGACCAACGGCGCCCGGGCGCGCATCCGCGAAGCCGAAGCGGTGACCCAGGCGACGCTGGCGCATTTCGATGGGGTGGTGCTCAACGCCATTCGTGAAACCCAGACCGGCCTCGCCCAGTACACGGCATTGCTGCAGCGCCGCGATGCGCTGGCCGATGCCGAGCAATCGGCAAAACTGGCCGCCGACCAGACCCACCGCTTCTTCCAGGCCGGTCGCGCCTCGTTCCTGGCCGACCTGCAAGCCACCCGCACCTACATCGATGTCACGGCGCAACTGGCGGCCGCGAACACCCAGGTTGCCGCCAGCCAGATCGATTTGTTCCTCGCATTGGGCGGCGGTTGGGAAAGCGGACGAACGCAAGCGTCGAACTCCGGCAAACCCTGAGGCCGTTGCTATGCTTTGAAGTGTTGGAGGGGCGCTCCGTGCAAAGCGCCCTTTCTTCGCACAAGGCTCGCGCAGGTCAGGGGGAAACCAATAATGAAAAACCCTTATGCTCTCGGCTTCTGGTGCGCCCTCGTGGCATTAGTGCTGCTGTCGGCCACCTATTTCTACGGCATCATGCTGGCCCACCAGATCGACAAGGCTCTGGCGTTCCTCGACAGTGCCGTCGCGCTGATTGCGGTGATGTCCATTGCGGTGGTGGCCTGGGCCTCGGTTCAGAACCAGCGCATCAAGAAAAGACAACTCGAACAAGGCAAGACCCTGGTCCTGATCTGGGACACCAAGGTGGCGCTGCGTCGGGTCGAAACGGTGTTCGACCGCTATTTCTGGGGCAGTTACTGGCAACCGGGGCGTACGTTTCAGGAAGTCATGGGCGAATTGACCGGCACGCCGCTGGAAAAAAGCCTCGAAAGCCTGAAAAAACAATGCCTGGCCCTGGACCGGCAAGTGGCTGACGACGGGCGGCACTGGCTCAGCAATGCCCGGGAACTGGCGGATGTCGCCACGGCCATGGCCCGCGAGCGCTATCAACTGGACGTCTGCGACCCGCGCGCGGAAGTGACGGGCGGTGCGGTGATCAACCGCGACTTCGAAGTGCTGGTGTACACCTGGACTGCGCGGCTCAAAAGCTTTGATCATCAGCTGGATGAGATCGAGGTCCAGTATTCCTGATTGTGTTTTGACTGGACTGACGCCTTCGCGAGCAAGCCCGCTCCCACAGGAGTAAGCATTCCAATGTGGGAGCGGGCTTGCTCGCGAAGGCGATTGCATTGACTGCGAATATCTTCAACCGTGTACCCCTCCCAAGACACTCTTTCACCTTTAATCATTGGGCCGTTCGTCGCGCCTGATGCTAATCTCCATTCCACTTTCAGCGCAGTCGAGCCGCAACCCGTCATGGGTTCAGGGAAGACGACCACACTTTCAACAACGGACATTGAACGGGTCATACATGAATAAATCAGCAGGCGTGCTACTGGGAATTGTTGTCGCAATCGGTGCCATCAGCGCAGGCGGGGCCTGGTTCACCGGCACCAAGCTCGAGGGTGTGTTGAACTCCTCGATTGCCGATGCCAACAAGGAACTGCAAGCGGCCATGGTCGGTTCCAGCGGCACCGCGTCGCTGGAACTGGTGTCGCTGGAGCGTCATGTATTCAGCAGCACCGCGCACTACCGCCTCAAGGGCGAAGGCGAAATGTTCGGCGAAACGCCGGTCGAGCTGCTGTTTGTCGATCACATCGAACACGGCCCGCTGCCGTTCTCGCGGCTGATGTCGCTGAAGTGGTTGCCGGTCATGGCGACCAGTCACTATGAACTGGAAAAGACCCCGCTCACCGAGAAGTGGTTTGCCGCCGCCAAGGACAAATCGCCGCTGACTGGCGTGGTCAACATCGGCTATGACAACGCCACCAATGGCACCCTCGAGTTGCAGCCGCTGGAAATGGCACTGGATGATAAGTCGAGCATGAAATTCTCCGGGCTGAGCATCGACGTCGATGCCAGCGCCCAGGCGCAGAAGGTCAAGGCCAACGGCTACATGGACAGCCTGAAAGTGACCACCGTGTCCGAAGACCAGGCGCCGGTGCAGGTTGAATTGAATGGCCTGACCCTGGCCAGCAACCTGACAAAAAGCACCTACGGTTTCTACACCGGCGAGAACGTCCTTGAGCTGGCCAGCGGTAAATCGACCTTTGGCGTCAAGCAGTCGGTGCTGGACTTCAAGAAGTTCGAGATGAAAAACCTGACCGAAGAAAAGGGCAGCAACGCATCCGGGCGCGCCGATTACAAAGTGGGCGAAGTGTCCCTGAACGGCAAGACCATCGGCTCCGGTGCGCTGGCCATGAGCCTGAAGAACCTCGACATTCCGGCCACCCTGTCGTTGATGCAGGTCTACCAGAGCAAACTGCAGCCGTATGAGCGTGCGGCGGCCGAAGCGACGGCAGCGGGCCTGCCGGCACCGGAGCTGAAACTGACCGAAGCCGAAGAAGCACTGCTCAAGTCCAGCCTGGAAAAACTGCTGGCGGCCGGTCCGCAGGTGGCCGTGGAAAACCTGTCGTTCAACACCGCCAACGGTGAGAGCCGCGCCAATCTGGTGCTCGACCTGACCAAGCCACAGGCCATCGACCTGCCGACCGAGCAGTTGGTCAGGCAGTTGATCGCGCTGCTGGACTTCAAGCTGAAGGTGTCCAAGGCCATGCTGGTCGATGTGCTTACCGTGCAATCGCAAATCGACGGTCAGACCGACGCCAAGCTGATTGCCGACCAGGCCACCGCTACCGCAGACATGTTCAGCAGCATGGCGGTCGGCAGCCAACTGGCAAAACTGGACGGCAACAACATCGTCACCAACTTGCATTACGCCAACAATCAGGTGGACTTCAACGGCCAGAAAATGACCGTCGAAGAGTTTGCCGGTTTTGTCATGAGCAAGTTCGCGGGTGCTGAAGCCACCGAATAACGGCGGCCCTTTACCCGGTAACGCCCGGCCACTGTATCGCGCAGTCGCCGGGCGTTTTGCTGTCCGGCATCGCTAGGTAACTTCACGGATCAGGCGCCATGCCTCTTCCCACGGCAACGGCTGTTTCATCCGCTCGGCGAGCATCGCCATCGCCCGGTCCATCTCGCAGGCTACCGCCGCCGACACCACGCCGTTTTTTCCGAACAGGCCGATGAAAGGCGGATCGTAAGGGTCGCCATTGAATTCGACTTCGTCCCAGGCCTCGGCATGCCCGAGGTAGTCGTAGGTCTTACCGAAATGCCAGGTCCAGAAAAACGGCACGTCGAGGTAATGCTCGTCGCCACCCAGCATATTGGCCGCAGCGATCCGTGCCTGTTGTTGGGCCAGCCGCCAGTGTTCGATGCGTACGTGCTGGTTGTTCAGCGGGAACGTGGCGATATCGCCAGCCGCCCAGAGGCCGTCGGCCACGCGCATACCGCCGTCGACACGCAGCGAGTGATCCTGCTCTTTCGCCAACCCGGTAAAGGCCGCGGTGGCTGGCGTTACGCCAACGCCGACCAGCACCAGATCAGCCGGCAAGCGTTGGCCGTTGTCCAGGCGTACGGCTTCGACTTTGTCTGCCCCTTCGATCTGTAGCGCATTGCCGCGGGTATGAAACACGACGCCATTGGCCTCATGTCGCGCGCGAATGGCTTTGCCGATCGTGTCACCGAACTGTTTGGCAAACGGCACCTCGTGGCGGGCCAGCACGGTTACGTTCAGGCCAAGCTGGCGCAGGGACGAGGCGGACTCCATGGCAATGAAACTGTCACCGATGATCACGACTCGCTGGCCGGCGCTGTCGAGAATCCGCTGTGCATGGACTTTGGAGCGTAAAACGAACACCAGCGGCAGGTCGGCGCCGGGCAGTGTCAGTTGGTTGGGAACGCCGCCGGTGGCCAGCAGCGCGGCGTCGTATGTCAGTGACTGGCCGTCAGTCAGCCGCAGCGTCCTGTTTGGTGCATCCAGGCTGGCCACTTCGCCTTGCAGGCGCTCGATCCGCTGCTCGCGGTAAAACTCTTCGTCGCGCAGTGGTGGGACTTTGTGCAGCGGCATCTCCCCGGCGATCACGTATTTGCTCAGCGCGGTGCGGTCGTATCCGGCTTCGGCTTCGCGGTCGATCAACAGTAGCCGGCCGCCGAAGCCTTTCTCGCGCAAAGCCGCTGCCGCCGCCGTGCCTGCCGCGCCTGAGCCAACAATGACAAAGGTCCGCGGGTCATCGGCCGGTGGGGTGTGGGCGTCCGGCAACGGCTGATCGCCCACCCAGATGTCGCCGTCACGGACTTCGAGGGGATAGCGCTTGAGGCTGTCCAGGGCTGGCGGCTCACACAGCCCGCCATCCTCGATCCGAAACTGCGCCTTGTGCCACGGACAGGTCAGGCGCCCGTTGCATACCGCACCGTCGGCCAGCGGGGCGCCGGCATGCGGGCATTCGGCCTGATAAGCGCGCAGTTGTTCACCGGCCCGCAACAGCAGGATTTTGCTGCCCTGGACTTCCACTTCCAGACCCCGGTCTTCGGGCACATTGGCGACACGCGCAACGCGATGCAGAGTCATGATTGCTCTCCAGACTGACGTTTCACTTATGAGTCTGGTGCTAATCGCGAGGTTCAGCCAATTCCCCCCTGCCAAGGCGCGAACGGTCCGGCTATAGTTTGCACGCCGACGACGGCCCAACACGCACAAGGTGCTCCGGTATGACCCGATTGACCTCAATCAACACTTGGCTCGCGGCCTTGGCTGTCGCCCTTTGCGTGCAGTTCCCGGCGCAGGCCCAGGAACGCTTCACCCTGAACATTCCCGGCGTCTCCGATGACCGTCTGTTCACGTTGGCTGCCGCCAGTGATGCCGCCGGTTGTGGCGGGCATAACATTTCCCCGGCATTGAACTGGAACGCCGGCCCGGCAGCCACCCAAAGCTACGCCATCGTCATGCACGACCCGGACGGCCAGAAGGGCCAGGGCATCGATCAGTGGGTGCATTACGGCATCAAGGCCGCCACCCATCAGATTCCGGCCGGTGCCGGGAGCAAACCCGGCCTCGAGGGTGTCGGCGGCACCAACAGCAAGGCAACCACCGGCTACATCGGCCCTTGCCCGCCCGTTGGCGACAGCGCGCACCACTACATCATCCAAATCTACGCCCTGGACCTGGCCCCGGACGCCTTGCCCGCTGGCCTGACCCGTACGCAGCTGCTGGAAAAAATCAAAGGCCACGTCCTGCGGAACAGCAGTGTGGTACGGCGCTATCACCGCTAAAAGCTGATCGCCCCGGCGGATTTGTATGAAACTGAAGTGCGCAGCATTCCGGGGATTTGGCATCCACCCCCGAAAGCGCGCACTATCAGTGCTATAGCCGATGCGTTGGAGGATGCCGTGGCAAAAAAAATCGACCGCATCGCCCAAATGCTCAACTGCCCGCAAAAGGGTGAAGAACTACGGCGAGCAATTACCGAGAGTCGCAAGGATTTTCTGCTGAATCAGCCGGAAGAAGACGTTGTTGAAGACGACGACCTTGAAGAGGAGTTTTTCGAGGACGACGAGGACGATGATGAGTACGACGAGTTCGACTGGACCACAGAATGAAAAAAACCGCTTCGGCGGTTTTTTTGTGGGTCCAGGCAAAAGCCCTGATGTGCTGTGTCTGGCTTACTTACAAGCGTCAGAGCCCGTTGGGAAGAAATTTGGTCGCGCCGCTGACATCATCGATTTTCTTGATGCGCAGGGCCTTCAAGCAAGTTTCGTCGCGGGTGTTGGCGTCGGAGCAAAATTGCTTGATGAAATCGGCAAAGACCATGTCCTGGCCATTAACGGTGAGGACGCGCTTGTAATATTCACCATTGATGCCTTGGGCTTGACGACTGGTAGTCATCTCCTGATCCACCACCAGGCGGCCGTGCAGGTCGACGGCTGGAACCTGGGCTTTGGGGTCTTCTTTGGAGCAGGCGCTCAGGAGTAGTCCCGCGGCAATCAGCGTACATATACGCAGCATATGGATTCATCTCAGATAACGGATGCCCCGGGCCAGGGTCCGGGGCAGATCGATAGGAAGATTACTCGCCGAACAAGCGGCTGGAGCGGTTGACTTCAGCCTTGCCGGAATCCTCCAGCAGAGACTTGGCACCGGAGGTCACATTGCGTGCCGAGTCGGCTTCAGACTGGATCACGTCGGTGCGTGCCGCGCTATCACGCAACTCCGCATCGATATAGTCGTTGGCGCGTGCGGTGCGTGCGCGCTTGGCCTGGAGTGCCAGGCGGCGCTCTTCCAGTTCCATTGCGCGCAACTCGTCTTCGTAGCCTTCTTCACGGGTTTGAACACGCTTGTGTTCAAGTTCTTGTGACTTGCGCTGCTCAAGGGCCTTTTGCTGCGCAGCCTGCTGTGCCACTGCCCGTTGCTTGCGATCCGCAGCGCTACGAGCTTCCTCGCGTGCCCGGTCGGCTGCCGCCTGGCGCAGGCGTTCGGCCTCCGCGTTTGCTTGCGCCTGTTTGGTTTGCTGTTCGATTTGATACAGATTGTCGAATTGGCCTGCCAATGCCGGCACGGTGAGCAGTGCGAGAGCAGAGCCCAGAACGATATGTTTCATGTCCGACCCCTTAGCTTTTCTTGGGTTCTGGACAGGTCGCATTCGGCTGAATGCGTGTTTCGTTGGAGATCGTCATCACCATCAGGGAAATTTCGCCAACCTTGAACTCACAAGGGCGACCCACCTGGGTAGACGTGTAGATCTTGCCGCTTTCGGAGTAACCAATCAGCACGCCCGGTACCAGGGTGGTGTCATTGACCAACGAGCCCGCCATGGCGCCTGCAGCGCCACCGGCTACACCGCCAACAATGGCCGTGTCAGTGTTTTTCGTGTTGCCCAGTGCGGCACCACCGATCAGGCCCAGTACACCACCCGCCATCATGGCTGCTTTTTTGTTCTTTTCGTTGCTGACTTTAATCTTGCTCGGCGAAATCGTAAGGATTTTTACGGTTTTAGCTTCCTGCTGAGTGTTTACCTGACTGGCATCGAATACATCTGCTTGATACTCCTCACCGGACGTTTGGCAACCAGCGAGAACAGCAGCAATCGAAAGCACCAGGCAGCGTTTTAACATCATCATTTCCAATATCTCTATGAGCGTAAGAAATCCCGAGCGGGACAATCCATTGTGATTTGAGGCAATGTGCCATCATTTTAATCAAACTCAAGAAGATAAGGCCAAGAAAACTTTGGAGAAGATGTGGATTCGCTGCTCTATGCCAGCCCGCTCGCCCGACGCCAACGGAGTCGGTTTGATTTCCTGAAAACAACACCCACAAAAAAGCCCCAGACCCTACGGCCTGAGGCTTTCTCGTTACAACGTATGGTGCACCAGGCGGGATTCGAACCCACGACCCCTGCCTTCGGAGGGCAGTACTCTATCCAGCTGAGCTACTGGTGCAATGCGGGCGCCATGATACTCATATGCACTGCGGGCGTCCATGCTGCTGAATCGCCTACGTTTATTACAAGCGTAACGGGCGTTTGCTACGTTGATCAGAAAATACGGGCAAAAGCGTCGTTTTCGTTCTTTTTTTCGAACAGGCTATTGTCCTTTACCCCCTTTGATCCTAGGATTCGTTTGAGATTTCAAACGCTCTTGTCTGGGTGCTGAACCGCACGATTTGAATCAGTGCGCTTTTTATGTGCTTCAGCCCGGTGAATGATTTCCCTGACGGCAGCCTATCGAGGCGCCTTTCTACAATCATAATTCGCTCCGCATCTTTATGCGGTGCTGTTAAGGAAAGCCGACATGCAGCTTAAAGACACCCAGTTGTTCCGCCAGCAAGCCTTCATCGATGGCGCGTGGGTTGATGCGGACAATGGTCAGACGATCAAGGTCAACAACCCGGCAACGGGCGAAATTCTGGGCACCGTGCCGAAAATGGGCGCTGCCGAAACCCGCCGTGCAATCGAAGCCGCTGACAAAGCGCTGCCGGCCTGGCGTGCACTGACCGCCAAAGAGCGTGCGAACAAGCTGCGTCGCTGGTACGAGCTGATCATCGAGAACCAGGACGACCTGGCTCGCCTGATGACCATGGAACAAGGCAAGCCACTGGCCGAAGCCAAGGGCGAAATCGTTTACGCCGCTTCCTTTATCGAATGGTTCGCCGAAGAAGCCAAGCGCATCTACGGTGACGTGATTCCGGGCCACCAGCCAGACAAGCGCCTGATCGTGATCAAGCAGCCAATCGGCGTGACCGCTGCAATCACCCCGTGGAACTTCCCGGCTGCAATGATCACCCGTAAAGCCGGCCCGGCCCTGGCCGCCGGTTGCACCATGGTGCTCAAGCCTGCTTCGCAAACTCCGTTCTCCGCTTTCGCCCTGGCCGAACTGGCTCAGCGTGCCGGCATCCCGGCTGGCGTGTTCAGCGTGGTTTCCGGTAGCGCCGGCGACATCGGCAGCGAACTGACCAGCAACCCGATCGTGCGCAAGCTGTCCTTCACCGGTTCGACCGAAATCGGTCGTCAACTGATGTCGGAATGCGCCAAGGACATCAAGAAAGTGTCCCTGGAACTGGGCGGCAACGCGCCGTTCATCGTGTTCGACGACGCGGACCTGGATAAGGCCGTCGAAGGCGCGATCATTTCCAAATACCGCAACAACGGCCAGACCTGCGTCTGCGCCAACCGTCTGTACATTCAGGATTCGGTCTACGACGCGTTCGCCGAGAAGTTGAAAGTGGCTGTGGCCAAGCTCAAGATCGGCAACGGTCTGGAAGACGGCACCACCACTGGCCCGCTGATCGACGAAAAAGCCGTGGCCAAGGTCCAGGAGCACATCGCTGACGCCATTTCCAAGGGCGCCACCGTGTTATCCGGCGGCAAGCCGATGGAAGGCAACTTCTTCGAGCCGACCATCCTGACCAACGTGCCGAACAACGCTGCCGTGGCCAAGGAAGAAACCTTCGGCCCACTGGCTCCACTGTTCCGCTTCAAAGACGAAGCCGATGTGATCGCGATGTCCAACGACACCGAGTTCGGCCTGGCCTCGTACTTCTATGCTCGCGACCTGGGTCGTGTGTTCCGTGTGGCTGAAGCCCTGGAATACGGCATGGTCGGCGTCAACACCGGGTTGATCTCCAACGAAGTCGCGCCGTTCGGCGGCATCAAGGCCTCGGGCCTGGGCCGTGAAGGCTCCAAGTACGGCATCGAAGATTACCTGGAAATCAAATACCTCTGCCTGGGCATCTAAGCCGGGGAGAGCATGGCTTCAAGCGCAAAGGGCACGAGAGCGCTGTCCCTTTGCGCCGCTTCAAACCGGAATATTCTCGGTGACCGGGAACGCTGTGGCAGTCGATCATCGCATGCTGCCGCCGTTGATCCCCGTCGCTTTATCCTTGAACCACGCCGACCGATGAGCGGCGAATGAGGAATGTAATGAGCAAGACTAACGCTGATTTGATGGCCCGCCGTACCAATGCAGTTCCACGTGGTGTTGGCCAGATTCACCCGATCTTCGCCGAGTCCGCGAAGAACGCGACCGTAACCGACGTTGAAGGTCGCGAGTTCATCGACTTCGCCGGCGGTATCGCTGTGCTGAACACCGGCCACGTGCACCCGAAAATCATCGCCGCCGTGACCGAGCAGCTGAACAAGCTGACCCACACTTGCTTCCAGGTTCTGGCCTACGAACCGTACGTAGAAGTGTGCGAAAAAATCAACGCCAAGGTGCCAGGTGATTTCGCCAAGAAAACCCTGCTGGTCACCACCGGTTCCGAAGCTGTAGAAAACGCCGTGAAAATCGCCCGTGCCGCCACTGGCCGTGCTGGCGTGATCGCATTCACCGGCGCTTACCACGGTCGCACCATGATGACCCTGGGCCTGACCGGTAAAGTCGTGCCTTACTCGGCTGGCATGGGCCTAATGCCAGGCGGCGTGTTCCGCGCTCTGTACCCGAACGAGCTGCACGGTGTGAGCATCGACGATTCGATCGCCAGCATCGAGCGCATCTTCAAGAACGATGCCGAGCCGCGTGACATCGCTGCAATCATCATCGAGCCGGTTCAGGGCGAAGGCGGTTTCTACGTCGCTCCTCCAGCGTTCATGAAGCGTCTGCGTGCCCTGTGCGACCAGCACGGCATCCTGCTGATCGCTGACGAAGTACAGACTGGCGCTGGCCGTACCGGTACTTTCTTCGCCATGGAACAGATGGGCGTTGCTGCCGACCTGACCACCTTCGCCAAATCCATCGCTGGTGGCTTCCCGCTGGCCGGTGTGTGCGGCAAGGCCGAATACATGGATGCTATCGCTCCAGGCGGCCTGGGCGGCACCTACGCCGGTAGCCCGATCGCTTGCGCCGCGGCCCTGGCCGTGATGGAAGTGTTCGAAGAAGAAAACCTGCTGGATCGTTGCAAGGCTGTTGGCGAGCGTCTGGTAACCGGCCTGAAGGCCATCCAGGCCAAGTACCCGGTGATCGGCGAAGTCCGTGCCCTGGGCGCGATGATCGCTGTCGAGCTGTTCGAAAACGGCGACAGCCACAAGCCGAACGCTGCAGCCGTGGCGTCCGTTGTCGCCAAGGCTCGCGACAAGGGCCTGATCCTGCTGTCCTGCGGCACCTACGGCAACGTTCTGCGCGTCCTGGTACCGCTGACTTCGCCGGACGAGCAACTGGACAAAGGCCTGGCGATCATCGAAGAGTGCTTCTCCGAGCTGTGATCCCCAGTGTGACCTGATCCACAAAAAACCCGCTTCGGCGGGTTTTTTCATGCCTCTTGAAACACATCCCGCGCATTAGCGCTGTATCGAATGGCCAGCATTGGCTAAGGTTCTTGCATTGCCAGGGAGAGCTGTATGACAACCGTCATTTTACCCGCGGTTCCGAGAGTACTGATTGCCGAGGCCGACCCCTGGTCCCGGGATCTGCTCAAGGAAGTGTTGTTGAACGTACGCTGCGATGCGCGGCTGGATTTGTGCGCCGATGGTCAGCAAGCGCTGGAGCTGTTGGCGGCCAATCCCTATGACCTGGTCATCGCCGACTGGGAGTTGCCCGGCGTCGATGGCCTGAATGTCCTGCGCAGCATCCGCCAGCGCAAACGCAATCCGCCCCTGCCGTTCATTCTGATGAGCAGCCGCAACGACAGTGCCAGCGTGCGCGAGGCCTTGCCGCTGGCGCCGGCCGCGTACCTGACCAAGCCCCTGAACATGGAAAGTCTGACCCATCGGTTGCAGGGGTTGCTGCTGAACGCTGGCGAAGAAGTCTCGTGCGAAGTGCCGGCGCTGGCGCCGGGCATGACGCTGTCGGTGTATCTGGAGCGTCGGCGTGAATTGGCTGACGGCGCGCCGCTGATGACCGACGTGCAAGTGGCGGTCAAACGCAGCCTCAATCCCAACGGTCTCGACCTGACGATGCTGGAAGACGAAATCCGCACCGATCCGCAGGTTACCGCCGTGCTGATCGCCGCCGCCAACAGCGCGGCACACCACAACGGCGCCGTTGTGCAGACCCTGTCCCAGGCACTGCATCGCCTGGGCACCGGGCAGAGCATGAACCTGATTCTCGGGCTGGCGCTCAAGCGCAGCGCCCGGCTCAGCGATCCGCAATTGGCCGACTATGCCGAGCGTTATTGGGGCCTGTCACTGCACACCGCCGAATATGCGCGAACCCTGGCGCGGTTGCTCGATCTGGATCAGGAGCGCTGCTATTGCGCCGGCATGTTGCATCGTCTCGGCGATCTGGCGTTGCTGCGCTGTTTGCAGGAATGGAAACAGGCTGGCGGCGAACTGGATGAGCTGGAGGAAGTGGGTGAAGCGCTGGCCGGGTATGGCGCGGCCTACGGTTCGGCCCTGCGCACGCGCTGGCGTCTGCCACTGGAGCTACGGGAGCTGATTGCGGCGGCCTACCAGCTCGGTGGCGGAGTTTATTCCCGCGAAGCGCTGGTGATGAACATGGCGGCGCAAATGGCGCGCCTGACCGAGCATGAGGGCATCGAGGAGTTGGCGAAGAGCCGGACGGCGCGGTTGCTCAAGATTGGCTTGCCGGAGTTGATGCGGTTGCGCAGGCAATGAGGGCGAGCACGATTCCCTGTGGGAGCGGGCTTTGTGGCGAGGGGGCTTGCCCCCGTTCGGTTGCGCAGCAGCCGCAAAACCAGCGAATGCGGTTGTTCTGACAATGCTGGAACACCAAATGCAGGACTGCTTCGCAGCCCAACGGGGGCAAGCCCCCTCGCCACAGGTATCCGGTGGTGCCAGCGAAATCTCAGGCAGCAACAATCCGATTCTTGCCCTCGCGCTTGGCCTGATACATCGCCGAATCCGCCCGGGAAAACAGGTGTTCCACGTTTTCGTCCGCGGCGCTCAGGCTGGTCAGGCCCTGGCTGACGGTGATGCCGAATGTCTGGCCTTCATGCTTGAATCTCAAACGCTGAATCTGCCGTTGCAAGCGTTCAGCCACTTGCAGGGCCATCTGCGGCGTACAGCCGGGAAACACAGCTGCGAACTCCTCACCGCCAATGCGCCCGAACAGGTCGCCCCGGCGCAATGCTGCGCGGCCGCTTTCGGCAATGCGTTGCAACACGTTGTCGCCTGCCTGATGACCGTAGGTGTCGTTGATCGTTTTGAAGTCATCGATGTCCAGCATCAGAAACGACAGCGGCTCGCCCTGTTGCCGGGCGTGTGCGAAGGCGCGGTGGGCGCATTCGAAGAAATGACGACGATTGCTGCTCTGGGTCAGCGCATCGGTGGTGGCCAGCCGATGCAGCTCGGTTTCCATCTGCTTCTTGTCAGTGATGTCTTCGGCGAGGCCGACGATGATCACCGGTTGCCCGGGCCCGGCCTGGCGGTTGATGAAGCATTTGTCGCTGAGCCAGCGCACCTGGCCGTCGGCGGCAATGATTCGATATTCGCGGTCTTCGACAGCCCCTTTGTCCAGCACTTCGGCCAGGCTGCGTTCGGCATAGTCCAGGTCGTCAGGATGGATGCTGTCGCGCCATTGATTGCAGTCGGCCAACAGCCGATCAGCCGAACGACCAAAGATCCGTTCATAGGCGGGGCTGACGTATAGCACCTGGCGGGTTTCCCAATTGAATGTCCACAGCACCGCGTTGACGCTTGCCAGCATGGTGCTGAACAACTGCTCGCGTTCAGTCAGGCGTGCGACTTCGCCTTGGGCGTGCATCAGCGCTATCAGGGTCTGCGCGGCCTCGGGCCCAGGTGACGGAGATGAGTCTTGCAGGTTCTTTTGGGCCATCGACACAAATCTCAAAGGACACGCCGCGTGTTCGATAGCGGCCAGCACCAAGCCCGACGAGGGTGGCGAAGTGTCTTTGAGATAGGGCTTTTTTGACGAAGTTCCCGCTTTTTGTGGCGAGGGAGCTTGCTCCCGCCGGGCGGTACTGGCGACGCGTTTTTTCAGCTAAAACGCGTCGTCAGGTGTGCGACGGCTGCGCCGCCGAGCGGGAGCAAGCTCTCTCGCCACAGGAAGCCCGTCACCCGAAGGTCAGGCGGCGGTTGGACGCAGGGAGTAGGTTTTCAACTGGTCGGCGAAGTCGCGCAGGGATTGAATCCCGCTGGCTTCGGCTTCGTGTACCCAGTCCTTGATGGCCGCCAGCATGTCGTGACCATTTGAGCTGGTCTTGACCCAGATCTGCTGCAGGGCCAGGCGTTTCTCGTAAATTACCTTCAGTGCCTGGCTGTGCTCGAGCATGTTCTGGATGCGCACATGGTGTTTGTCATCCAGCAGGCTGGTCTCCCGCGAAAGCAGTCGCTTGGCCCGGTGGAACTGGTGACGCACCGAGTGATCGACCTTTTCCAGCTCTTGCTTGACCAGCGGGCCGATCACCAGCTTGCGGTACTGGGCCATGATCTGGAAGCGGTTGTTGAGGATCGCCATGGCGGTGTCCATGTCCAGGTTGCCCTTGCCTTCGACACGGTGGGCAATCGGCGCAACCCGTTGAACCTTGGCCAGGCGCAGGAAGCTGAAGACTTTGATCCACGCCCAGCCCAGGTCGAATTCCCACTTCTTCACCGACAGTTTTGCCGAGTTAGGGTAGGTGTGATGGTTGTTATGCAGTTCTTCGCCGCCAATCAGGATGCCCCACGGCACCAGGTTGGTCGCCGCATCGCGGCATTCGAAGTTGCGGTAGCCGATGGCGTGGCCCAGGCCATTGACCACGCCGGCGGCCCACACCGGGATCCACATCATCTGGATGGCCCAGATGGTGATGCCGATGGTGCCGAACAGCAGCAGGTCGATAACGCCCATGATCGCGATGCCCAGCAGCGGGAAGCGGCTGTAGAGGTTGCGCTCGATCCAGTCTTCGGGGCAGTTCTTGCCATAGATGCGCAGGGTCTCGGGGTTTTCCGCTTCGGCGCGGTACAGCTCGGCGCCTTTGCGCAGCACCGTGGACAATCCCTTGACGACCGGGCTGTGCGGGTCATCGACGGTTTCGCATTTGGCGTGATGCTTGCGGTGGATGGCGGTCCACTCGCGGGTGTTCTGCGCCGTGGTCAGCCACAGCCAGAAACGGAAGAAATGCTTGAGGCCCCCATTCAGCTCCAGGGAGCGATGGGCCGAGTAACGATGCAGATAGACCGTGACGGCGATGATCGTGACGTGGGTCATCAGCAGGGTGACTGCCACCAGTGACCAGGCGGACAAGCCAAGAAAACCTTCGTACCACATAGGCTGTAGGGCCCTCGATAAAGAAAAAAACAGCCGTTGCATTATCACTAAGCCAACACAGAAAACCAGTCACCCTTTCAGATAAGAGTGGCTGGATGTGTCTTTAAACTATAATTCCAACCTTTTTGTAAGGACATGGATCGCCGGATGTCTCCCACCTATCGCGATGCCTTGCGTGCAGCGCTGCTCTATCTGTTGCTTTCTGTGGTTTGGCTGCAGATCAGTGGCTATTTATTGAACAGTTTCTTCGATAACTCCGCCGAGCGACTGCGATGGCAACTGATCAACGGTTATGTCTGGGTGCTGTTCAGCGCCGGGTTGATCTTCGTTGCCCGCGCGCGGTTGCTGCGCTGTCTGGGGATCGGCGCCACATTGCGCGAGCGCAGTATCAACCGCGAGCGTCTGCGCCAGGCCGCGGCAGTGTTCGACTGCACCCGCGAAGGCGTGCTGGTCACCAATCGTGAAGGCGTGATCGTCCATGTGAACCGGGCCTTTATGGAAATCACCGGTTACGGCTCTGAGGACGTACTGGGACAGCGGCCCAATATGTTCAAGTCGGGACGCCATCCAGCGCAGTTCTATCAGGCGATGTTCGCCGCGCTTGCAAGCAACGGGGAGTGGAGCGGGGAAATCTGGAACCGGCGCAAAAGCGGCGAGATTTACCCGCAATGGCAAACGATCCGCCTGATCCGCGATGACTACGGCCAGCCGAGCCAGTTCGTGGCGGTGTTTTCCGATATCAGTGCCATCAAGAACTCTGAGCACGAGTTGATGCACCTGGCGCACCACGATCCGCTGACCGACCTGCCGAATCGCCTATTGTTCACCGACCGCGCCGAACAGGCCCTGGCTTCGGCACAGGTGCACAAGCGTGGCTGCGCGCTGCTGATGATCGATCTCGATCATTTCAAGATGATCAACGACAGCCTTGGGCACACCATCGGGGATCAGTTGCTCAAGGCCGTGGCCGGGCGTCTGGCTGCCATGTTCGGCCCTGGCATCACCCTGGCGCGGCTGGGTGGGGATGAGTTCGCCGTACTCGCCGAAAGCTGTCCGCAACTGGTTCAGGCCGCTGCGTTGGCCCAGCGGATTATCGATGGCCTTAAAGAGCCGTTCCTCATTGATGGGCACCAGTTGTTCATCAACACCAGCATCGGTATCAGCCTGTTCCCCAGCGATGCCCTGAGCGTCGAGCAACTGCTACGTAATGCCGATTCGGCACTGTTCAAGGCCAAGAGCACGGGGCGCAATGATTATGCCCTGTACACCGAAGAGCTGACGGCCCACGCCCAGCAACGGGTCGAGATCGCCTTCGAATTGCGCCGCGCCCTGGACCAGCAAGAGCTGCGGGTTTATTACCAGTCGGTTCACGACCTCAAGGCCGGTCGCCTGATTGGTGTCGAGGCGCTGGTGCGCTGGCAACACCCGCAGCGGGGATTGGTGTCGCCGGCGGAGTTCATTCCGGTCGCTGAACGAACCGGTTTGATCGCCGAAATCGACGCCTGGGTCATGGCACAGGCGTGTCGGCAGATGTGTCAGTGGCAGCAGGACGGGGTGGTGCTGTCATTCGTCGCGGTCAATGTTTCTTCGCGCCTGTTCGCCCGTCGTGAGCTGTATCAGCAGGTGGCGCAGGTACTGCGCGAAACCGGGCTGGAGCCGGCTTGTCTGGAGCTGGAAGTCACCGAAAGCGCGGTGATGGAGGACCCGGAAGTCGCGCTGGAGCAGATGCATCGTCTGCGCGAGTTGGGGGTGCGCCTGGCCATCGACGATTTCGGTACGGGTTACTCATCATTGCTGCGGCTCAAGCGTCTGCCGGTGCAGAAACTGAAAATCGACCAGGGCTTCGTCGCCGGATTGCCGTGGGATGAGGATGATGCGGCGATCTCGCGGGTGATCATTGCCTTGGCTCAAAGCATGGGCATGCAGGTGCATGCCGAGGGGATCGAGCAGGCTGAGCAGGCGGCATTTCTGCTCGAGCACGATTGCGATCTGGGTCAGGGCTACTGGTTTGGGCGGCCGGTGCCGGCGGTGCAGCTGGATTGGATGCATGCGCCGGTGATCGGATAGGCGCAAACCCTGTGGGAGCGGGCTTGCTCGCGAAGGCGGACTGTCAGGCGACAGGGGTGTTGAATGTGCCGACCTCTTCGCGATGTAGAAACGGACACATCCTTTACGATTGAAACCGGGGACATCCTTTACGTTTCTGTTGGCTTGAAAGGCGGCTCTCGCCGCTTTTCAGCCTGCCTAATAGGTAACTGCAGAGGTAAATATCCCACA
>NZ_JAHBDR010000062.1:0-62881 GCF_019956575.1 Pseudomonas sp. A-R-19 | reverse complement strand
GCTCGCGAAAGCGGTGTGTCAGTCGACATTAAAGCTGACTGATACACCGCCTTCGCGAGCAAGCCCGCTCCCACAGGGAAAGCAGAGCCGTTGAGCGTTTGCTTATTTCTCGACGAACGCTCGCTCGATCAGGTAATCACCCGGCTCGCGCATACGTGGCGAAACCTTCAGGCCGAAGCTGTTCAACACTTCGCTGGTTTCGTCGAGCATGCTCGGGCTGCCGCACAGCATGGCGCGGTCGTCCTGCGGGTTGATCGGTGGCAGCCCGATATCGCTGAACAGCTTGCCGCTGCGCATCAGGTCGGTCAGGCGACCTTCGTTCTCGAACGGCTCGCGGGTCACGGTCGGGTAGTAGATCAACTTGTCACGCAGCGCATCGCCGAAGAATTCGTTCTGCGGCAAGTGCTCGGTGATGAACTCGCGGTAAGCGACTTCGTTGACGTAACGCACGCCGTGGCACAGGATCACTTTTTCGAAACGCTCGTAGGTTTCCGGGTCCTGGATGACGCTCATGAACGGCGCCAGACCGGTACCGGTGCTGAGCAGGTACAAATGTTTGCCAGGCTTCAAGTCATCCAGTACCAGCGTGCCGGTAGGCTTCTTGCTGATGATGATCTCGTCGCCTTCCTTCAGATGCTGCAACTGTGAAGTCAGCGGACCATCAGGCACCTTGATGCTGAAGAACTCGAGATGCTCTTCCCAGTTCGGGCTGGCAATCGAGTAAGCGCGCATAAGCGGGCGGCCGTTGGGCTGTTGCAGGCCGATCATCACGAACTGACCGTTCTCGAAGCGCAGGCCCGGATCACGGGTGCACTTGAAGCTGAACAGAGTGTCGTTCCAGTGGTGAACACTGAGGACACGCTCGTGGTTCATGTTGCTCATGTACGTGGGACTCCTGGAGATTGGTCTGCGCGTGTTCGGCGTGCTCTGTAAAGAAAGCCAGCTCTGCGCAATTGCATCGCATTCTAAAGGCAGAGACAATATCTGTTAAATGGATTATTAAGATAAGGGTTATCGGTTATATCGATATGCGATTTACTCTCCGTCAACTTCAAGTATTCGTCGCCGTCGCCCAGCAGGAAAGCGTATCCCGTGCTGCGGGCCTGCTCAACCTCTCGCAATCGGCGGCGAGCACCTCGATCACCGAACTGGAGCGCCAGTGCAGCTGCCAGCTGTTCGACCGTGCCGGCAAACGCCTGAGCCTCAACGCGCTCGGTAAACAGCTGCTGCCCCAGGCGGTGGCCTTGCTGGACCAGGCCAAGGAGATCGAAGACCTGCTCAATGGCAAGTCAGGGTTCGGCTCGCTGGCCGTGGGCGCGACCCTGACCATCGGCAATTACCTGGCCACCCTGCTGATCGGCAGCTTCATGCAGCGCCATCCGGAAAGCCAGGTAAAACTACACGTGCAGAACACTGCCAATATCGTGCAACAAGTCGCCCACTATGAAATTGATCTGGGTCTAATCGAAGGCGACTGCAGCCACCCGGACATCGAAGTGCAAAGCTGGGTCGAGGACGAACTGGTGGTGTTTTGCGCCCCTCAGCATCCGCTGGCCAAGCGCGGCACGGCGACCATGGACGAGCTGAGTCACGAAGCCTGGATCTTGCGCGAACAGGGTTCCGGCACGCGGTTGACCTTCGATCAAGCCATGCGCCATCACCGTTCTTCTTTAAATATCCGCCTGGAGCTTGAGCACACCGAAGCGATCAAGCGCGCGGTGGAATCAGGTTTGGGGATTGGCTGCATTTCCCGACTGGCGTTACGCGACGCATTCCGCCGCGGCAGCCTGGTGCCTGTCGAGACACCGGACCTGGATCTGGCGCGACAGTTTTACTTTATCTGGCATAAACAGAAATATCAGACCTCGGCGATGCGCGAGTTCCTCGATCTGTGCCGCGCGTTCACCGCCGGGGTTCAGCGCAGCGACGAGATCGTGCTGCCGACGATCGCCTAGAGCAGAATCACCGCCCATACCAGGGCAATCATGCTCAATGCCACGAACTGGGCGGCACTGCCCATGTCCTTGGCATTCTTGGACAGCGGGTGCCGCTCAAGGGAAATGCGATCGATGGCCGCTTCCACTGCCGAGTTGAGCAACTCGACGATCAACGCCAGCATGCATACCGCGATCAACAGCGCCTGTTCGACCCGGCTGACATCCAGGAAGAACGACAAGGGAATCAGGATGACGTTGAGCAATACCAGTTGCCGAAAGGCAGCTTCACCGGTGAAGGCTGCGCGCAGGCCGTCCAGCGAATAACCGGAGGCATTGAGAATACGTTTCAGGCCGGTCTGGCCTTTGAAAGGTGACATAGAGTGGGCAACTGACAAAAAAGAAGTGGGAAAGCTAGTTCAACCAAAGTCAAAAAAGCGTGAAGTTGCCAGCCTTTAATGGCTGGAAATTGACTCAAGTTGTTGCAAGAGCAGCGCAGCCTGGGTCCGGGTCCGCACATTCAGTTTACGGAAAATCGCGGTCACGTGCGCCTTGATCGTCGCCTCGGAAACACTTAGCTCGTAGGCGATCTGCTTGTTCAGCAGACCTTCGCAAACCATGGTCAGCACCCGGAACTGCTGCGGAGTCAGGCTGGCAAGGCCTTCGCTGGCCGCCTTGGCCTCTTGCGAAACGCTGACCGCTTCGAACGCCTGCGGTGGCCAGAACACGTCGCCATCAAGGACCGCACGCACGGCTTTCTGGATCACACTCAAATCGCTGGATTTGGGAATGAAGCCACTGGCGCCGAACTCACGAGACTTGACCATGATGGTCGCCTCTTCCTGGGCCGAGACCATGACCACCGGGATCTGCGGATACTGACCGCGCAGCAGGACCAGCCCGGAAAACCCGTAGGCCCCTGGCATGTTCAGATCCAGCAGGACCAGATCCCAATCGGATTTTTCCGTCAGGCGAACTTCCAGTTCGGCGATGCTCGCCACTTCCACCAGGCGGACATCCGGGCCGAGGCCCAGGGTCAGCGCTTGATGCAAGGCACTGCGAAAAAGTGGGTGGTCATCGGCAATCAGGATTTCGTATGTGGCCATCGTTCAAATGATCCTGTTTTTCATGGGACGCCCGATGCATTCGGACCTCGCCAAAGCGACTCAAGGCACAGCCACCGAGCTGCGCTGAAAAGGTACGCTCAACGCAAAAAACGGCGTTGTAAATTCTGGCCGCACCCTAATCGGCGCCAAGCATGCCCAGCCAAACCGGGGTGGTCAAGCAGCATGGCTGGGACACTTTATTGCAGTATGCGCGACAATCAGTCCACCAATGGGGTGACCGACTGGACATAGGGCATCAACTCGGCGTGCGCCGGGGTCGAAACGTTCATGTCCAACTGATGCTTGGCATCGAGGTAATGCTGGCTGAACACATCGAAGTAGGCATCCAGCGCCGAGGCTGCGGCCTCATCGCCTGCAAGATCGAGACATAGCGCCGCCACTTCCGCCGTGCACAAATGCTCGCTGCGGGTCGAGCGGCGCAAGCGGTAACGAGAGAGTTTCTCCGGCAACAGGCTGAGGATCGGCAATCGGTCGAAATAGGGGCTCTTGCGAAAGATCTTCCGCGCTTCGGTCCAGGTCGCGTCCAATAGAATGAACAACGGGCGCTTCGTGCCGTCGACATGCACGCTGTTGGTCACACGCTCAGGCTCGACGTACTCACCCGGAAACA
Organism: Pseudomonas sp. A-R-19; assembly: GCF_019956575.1. Taxonomy (NCBI): domain Bacteria; kingdom Pseudomonadati; phylum Pseudomonadota; class Gammaproteobacteria; order Pseudomonadales; family Pseudomonadaceae; genus Pseudomonas; species Pseudomonas sp. A-R-19. Next base: position 59,210 of record NZ_JAHBDR010000062.1, on the reverse strand, counting down.
CCAGGTAGGGCTGCCATTGCGGGTCGGACAACAGCGCCAGCAACTTCGGATCGACCTCGGTACGGGACCAGATGAAGGCATGGTTGTCTGGCACCACATCGGCGATCAGCCAACCGGTGTTGCTCGGCTTGAACACCTCCTTGTTGGTCATGATCAGGCACACGCCGGAGCGAGTCGCGACCTGCGGACGCCATGCGCACAGGCAATGGCTCTCGATCACCCGGCAGTCACGGCAACGCGGCGCACGCCAGCCGCGGGCCTGAATCGGCTTGATGCCCTCCTCCTCGCGCTGGTCGCGCAAGCGGGCTACGGCATTCAAGGCAAAGCGCGCGGGGGTAGGGCTCATAGCGGGCAACGCCCACAGAGAAGGGAACTCGACACGAAAAACACTCGACAGGGTAAAAAGTGCCAGCAGTTTAACAGACCACCCGGTGCAAGCCTGTACCGTCCAGCCCGCCTCCCCTATAATTCGCCGCCACTGAACGCACAGTCACGTGACGGGTCAAACCCCCATCACTGAACCAGGAGAGTTTCATGCTGCGCCTTATCGTTCCTACCGCGGCCATTTTGCTGGCGTCGTCCCTCAACGCTCAGGCTGCGTCCTTGAAAGACACGGAACTGAACAAAATGCTGCAAAACGTCGCCACCCAGAGCAGCGTCGGCACTCCACGAGCGATCAACGAAGACATACTCGATCAAGGCTACACCGTTGAAGGCAAACAGCTGATCAACCATCTGAGCGTGCAGAGCAGCCATGCCGACAAGATGCGTGCAGACCCGAAAGCCGTGTACTTCCAGCTGGGAGCTTCCGTCTGCAGGAACGAAGGGTTTCGCAAGCTGATGGCCAAGGGCGCAATCATGCGTTACGACTTCACCGAGGTGAAGACCAACCGCCCGGTCGGCTCCGCAAGCTTCCAGGAATCGGATTGCCTGCAACCGGCGAAGAAGAAAAAGTAATCACCTGGAATTGGCGCGCCGCTGTTCATCTTCGGCGCGCAATTCCGCCAGCAGCGCCTGCAAGTAATGTGAACGGCGTTCGCCGCCACGCAATCGCCGGCAGCACTCCTCTTCGAGACTCAAATGATGGGTCTCGGCTGATGACTTCAGCAATCGATACAGTTGCGTATCGATCTCCAGAATGACTCTGGCCATGGTTTCCCGCCTCCCTGCACTTCACTCATGTTTGAGCGATAAATCCTTAAAACGCATGTACCGTGCGCGCCCTGCCGTAGACGCAAAGTTGTCGTGTGACACCTGTAACTTAGTAAATCAGAGTGCAGCACGGGCGACGGACGTTCGGACGAGTGGTGAAAGCACCTTGCAAATCGTCAATAAGCGGTTGCCAGGAAAGACTTTGTGGCGCAATGATCAAGGCAGCGAAAATCACTGTGAAGGTCTAGATTTCAAGGTAACCACGTACACTTTTTCAGGGCTGGAAAGGGGCTGGCCGTCGCTTGTCGTGTTACGCGAACGTTTCTTTCATTCAAGGAAAAACAGAGCCTGTTTGGATGATCCGATGCCTTTCGGGTCAAGTAGATCGCCCAGGCATGGGCCTGGGCAGACAGCGACACATGGAGTGTCGCGGCATCGACGTACGTTGTCGGGCCAAGGGTTCTGTGCAGAAGGAGAAGTTGAATGCCTTACCAACCGAATGACCTCTTGAGCCGTCATTTTGAAGAAAGCGGCCACGACCTCATCAGCAAGGTCGAAGAACAACTCAAGCTGATTTCACCCAACAGCCCGAACATCCCGATCTACCGCGACATGATCCTGACCGTGCTGCGCATGGCCCAGGAAGACCACAACCGCTGGAATGCCAAAATTACCCTGCAAGCCCTGCGCGAACTGGAACAGGCTTTCCGCGTGCTCGAACAATTCAAGGGGCGACGCAAGGTCACTGTTTTTGGCTCGGCCCGCACCCCCATGGAACATCCGCTCTACAGCATGGCCCGGGAGCTCGGTGCTGCGCTGGCGCGCTCGGACATGATGGTCATTACCGGCGCCGGCGGCGGCATCATGGCCGCCGCACACGAAGGAGCAGGCCTGACACACAGCCTGGGGTTCAACATCACCCTGCCTTTCGAGCAGCATGCCAACCCCACTGTCGATGGCACGACCAACCTGCTGCCCTTCCACTTCTTCTTCACCCGCAAGCTGTTCTTCGTCAAGGAAGCCGACGCCCTGGTGCTGTGCCCGGGTGGCTTCGGCACCCTGGATGAAGCGCTGGAAGTGCTGACATTGATCCAGACTGGCAAGAGCCCATTGGTGCCAGTGGTGCTATTGGACGCGCCGGGTGGCAAATTCTGGCAAGGCGCACTGGACTTCATTCATCAGCAACTGGAGGAAAACCACTACATCCTGCCCACTGACATGAAGCTGGTGAAACTGGTCTACAACGTCGAGGAAGCGGTAGAGCACATCAACCAGTTCTACAGCAACTTCCACTCCAGTCGCTGGCTCAAGCACCAGTTCCTGATTCGCATGAATCACACACTCAGCGATCACGCACTGGAACATATGCAGGAAGCTTTCGCCGACCTGCGCCTGAGCGATCACTTCCATCAGCACACCTACAACGGCGAAGAACACGATGAAGCCGAGTTCAGCCATCTGGCGCGACTGGTCTTCAACTTCAATGCCCGCAATCACGGCCGCCTGCGCGAGCTTGTGGACTACATCAACCTGCCGGAAAACTGGGCACAATCAAAACCCCAGGTGCAACAACGCACGCGGGAGCCGTCAAAGGTTACGTGAGGGATAAAAAAGGTTCTTCACGCAATCCCGGGAAGCACCCCGGTAACGCGGTACCTGTAGGAGCCGGCTTGCCGGCGATGGACCCAAGCGCGCCACGTTTATCCAGTTCAGACGCGCTTTTGTTAACGACCATCGCCAGCAAGCCGGCTCCTACAGGTGATCTCCAATTCAGTGAAAGCAAAAAAAACGGCCCGCTATCGAAATAGCGGGCCGTTTCAGCTCAATCGTCCATCCCTCGCCCGCTGAACAGGCGGTTGATCATTTCCATGGAGTACCCCCGATACGCCAGGAACCTGCCCTGCTTGGCTCGCTCCCGGACATCCGCCGGCAATTGCCCGGAGAACTTGCGTCGCCAGGTATCGGCCAGTTGCTCCTGCCAGTCGATACCGCTCTCACGCAGGGCGAGTTCGATATCGCTGCGTTGCAGGCCGCGTTGGCTCAACTCTTCACGAATGCGTAAAGGGCCATAACCGGAACGGGCGCGATAGGAAACGAAACTTTCGAGATAACGGGATTCGGACAACAACCCCTCTTCCGTCAACCGGTCGAGTGCTGTTTCGATCATTTCAGGGAGGGCGCCGCGCTGACGCAGTTTACGCGTCAGCTCGACACGACCGTGCTCGCGTCGAGCGAGCAGGTCCATTGCGGTTCGCCGCACCGCGACGAGTGTATCAAGTACGGCGGTCATCGCTTCGATCAGATATCAGCGTCAGCCAGGTCGTCTTCGGTCTCTTTGACCGCAGAAGCTTTGGCGTCTGCCACCGACGAAGGCGACAGCAGCTTGTCACGCAGTTGTTTCTCCAACTTTGCCGCGATTTCCGGGTTGTCCGCCAGGAACTTGGCCGAGTTGGCCTTGCCTTGACCGATCTTGGTGCCTTCATAGGCATACCAGGCGCCGGACTTCTCTACGAAACCGTGCAGAACACCCAGGTCGATCATCTCACCGTTGAGGTAGATGCCCTTGCCGTAAAGAATCTGGAACTCGGCCTGACGGAACGGCGAAGCCACTTTGTTCTTCACAACCTTGACGCGGGTTTCGCTACCGACGACTTCATCACCTTCTTTCACCGCGCCAGTACGACGGATGTCCAGGCGAACCGATGCGTAGAACTTCAGTGCGTTACCACCGGTGGTGGTTTCCGGGCTGCCGAACATCACGCCGATTTTCATGCGAATCTGGTTGATGAAGATCACCAGGCAGTTGGCGTTCTTGATGTTACCGGTGATCTTACGCAGCGCCTGGGACATCAGACGGGCTTGCAGGCCCACGTGCATGTCACCCATTTCGCCTTCGATTTCAGCCTTTGGCACCAGGGCGGCCACGGAGTCGACGATGATCACGTCAACCGCGTTGGAACGCACCAGCATGTCGGTGATTTCCAGGGCCTGCTCGCCAGTGTCCGGCTGGGAAACCAGCAGGTCATCGACGTTGACGCCCAGCTTGCCGGCGTATTCAGGGTCGAGGGCGTGTTCTGCGTCGACGAATGCGCAGGTCGCGCCGGCTTTTTGAGCCTGGGCGATCACGGACAAGGTCAGCGTGGTTTTACCGGAAGATTCAGGACCGTAGATTTCAACAATACGGCCTTTTGGCAGACCGCCGATGCCGAGAGCGATGTCCAGACCCAGAGAGCCAGTGGAAATAGCCGGGATCGCCTGACGGTCCTGATCGCCCATACGCATTACGGCACCCTTGCCGAATTGACGTTCGATCTGACCCAGGGCCGCAGCCAAGGCTTTCTTCTTGTTGTCGTCCATTAAAGTCCTCACGTAATCAATAAGGCCTGACGGCCAACACCTGTATAAGTAGCCAGTATTATTCCACAGCGATTCCGGATCGCCTACCCCTGATTTGAGATTTCTGCCGCGGCATACCGCAGCAGCCCCTCTAGCGCGGCCTTCACCGTTTGTCGGCGGACGTCATCGCGATTACCCGGGAACTGCTGCCGCTCACAGAACACCTGGTCTCCGACGCCCCAGGCCAGCCATACCGTGCCCACCGGTTTGTTCGCCGTTCCACCATCCGGACCGGCGATGCCACTGACAGCCACGGAGAAATACGCGCTGTTTTTCTTCTGCGCCCCCCGGACCATGGCCTCGACCACCTCGCGGCTGACCGCGCCCACGGTAGTGAACAACTCAACCGGGACATCCAGTTGCAGGGTTTTCTGCCGGTTGGAGTAAGTGACATAACCGGCCTCGAACCAGGCCGAACTCCCGGGGATACGGGTGATTGCCTCGGCGATGCCTCCGCCGGTGCAGGACTCCGCCGTGGTGACGTGGGCATTGAGAACCTGCAGGCGTCTGCCGAGTTCGGCGGCGAGTTGGGTGATTTCGTTCACGGTCATCTCCTGATCGGGCGGGATGAGGTTAACCGTACACGAGCAGACCGCACTTGCAAGCGACTGGATCGATCAAAATGTAAAGAACCAGAGGCTCTGGAAAAGGCCTGTCGGGGAATCAATCCTCGACGTCACCGGACGGGACATGACCGATCCCCAGGCGCTTGGCTGCCCAACGCTCATACAACCCTAAAACTACGTCTGTCCCGACCATCGCCGTTAAACAGCCACCCGCACAAGCAGCCCAAATGGAAACATTGGCGGCATGCAGCAGCATGATGACCGAAGCGCCGCAGATCATGCTGGAGCCAGACCGCAGGCTCAGGCGCCGGACAAGGGGCCAGCCATGAACGCCCTCTTTGTCGGCACGCCACATTTCACCGGCAACACCACCGAGAATTGGCAAGATAATGAGTAGCCAAAGAGGCATGTCCAGCAACGCATATTGCTCAGCGGTCATTTCATGCCTCCTTGAGTGAACGGCCACACCGCATTCTTGAGTGGGCAGGCAGCAAGACTATGCATCAATGCATATTTAGTCAATGCACAAACGCATCAAAAAAGACAGTCCAATGCTTTCAGCACACGAAAAAAACCCGCTCGATAAGCGGGTTTTATCTGAACGCAAGGGAATTAACGGGCGTACATACCCCACCAGAAGACATGCCCGAGGATAACAATCGGCTCCTCCTGGATTTGCTGAAAGGTGTAATCTTCATCCGGATGCTCGTCGCGATTGAAACTGCGCAGACGAATCCCGGTCGGCAGCCGATACAGCTGCTTCACCCGCAATTGACCATTGTGATTGATTGCATAAAGGTCGCCGTCAACGATATCGCCAATGCCGCACTTGCCGGCATTGACCCCGACCGTGGCGCCATCGCGCAGTACCGGCAACATGCTGTTGCCTCGCACTGTCACGCACTTGGCCTGGTCGAACTGCACGCCGTTATGGCGCAGGCTTCGCTTGCCAAAGCGCAGGCTAGAGCGCTCGCTTTCTTCGATGACGAATCTTCCGGATCCAGCAGCCAATTCAACCTCACGAAGAAAGGGGACCGATACCTCGTCGTCATCGACAGGGGTATCGTCGTCCCACAGACTTATATCCTTGAGTTCCGAATGCACGGGAGCGCGCCCGGCATTAGCAGCAGAAGCTACGTCCGCGCGGCCACGCAACTGGTCGGTGCTCACGGAGAAATACTCGGCGATCTTCGAAATATGTTTATCCGAAGGGTCGACGATCTTCTCGCTGAGAATGCGCGAGAGCGTGGATTGAGGCACGCCGGTACGACGGTGAAGCTCCGTGGGGGAGATCCCGTGCTGATCGAGCAATGCTCTTAAGACAGTTGAAACGTTGCGTTTTTGCATAACACGCATAGTGCTTGTTCTTATCGAAGAAAACAAATGCAGAATTGCATAGTCGACGCATAACATGTTTTTTGCATCGTAAAGGATGCCATCCGACCGTGGTGCCTGCGTCGAGAAGAGCGCCCATGGTAACCTTGCGCCCATCGCGGAAAAGCCCGGCCGTTGCCCCGCTTTTGCCCCACCTCTTTCAACGAGCTTCCTGACAATCCGATGAATAAAGCCGTCTCCGACCTGTCCTCCCACACCCCCATGATGCAGCAGTACTGGCGCCTGAAAAACCAGCATCCGGACCAGCTGATGTTCTACCGCATGGGCGACTTCTACGAGATCTTCTATGAAGACGCGAAGAAGGCCGCCAAGTTGCTGGACATCACCCTGACCGCTCGCGGGCAGTCGGCCGGGCAGGCGATTCCGATGTGCGGGATTCCTTACCATGCCGCCGAGGGTTACCTGGCAAAACTGGTGAAGCTTGGCGAGTCGGTGGTGATCTGCGAGCAGGTCGGCGACCCGGCCACCAGCAAAGGGCCGGTGGAACGGCAGGTGGTGCGGATCATCACGCCAGGGACAGTGAGTGACGAGGCGCTGCTGGATGAACGTCGCGACAACCTGATTGCTGCCGTGCTGGGAGATGAGCGTCTTTTCGGCCTGGCGGTGCTGGACATCACCAGCGGCAACTTCAGCGTGCTGGAAATCAAGGGCTGGGAAAACCTGCTGGCGGAACTGGAGCGGGTCAACCCGGTGGAGCTGCTGATCCCGGATGACTGGCCCAAGGATCTGCCGGCGGAAAAACGCCGTGGTGTGCGTCGCCGTGCGCCGTGGGATTTCGAACGCGATTCGGCGCTCAAAAGCCTGTGCCAGCAATTCTCGACCCAGGACCTCAAGGGCTTTGGTTGCGAAAACCTGACCCTGGCGATCGGCGCCGCCGGTTGCCTGCTGGCCTACGCCAAGGAAACCCAACGGACCGCCCTGCCCCATTTGCGCAGCCTGCGTCATGAGCGCCTGGACGACACCGTGGTGCTCGATGGCGCCAGCCGTCGCAACCTGGAACTCGACACCAACCTGGCCGGTGGCCGCGACAACACCCTGCAATCGGTGGTGGACCGCTGCCAGACCGCCATGGGCAGTCGCCTGCTGACCCGCTGGCTGAATCGCCCGCTACGGGATTTGACCGTGCTGTTGGCGCGTCAGACTTCGATCACGTGCCTGCTCGACGGTTACCGCTTTGAAAGGCTGCAACCGCAGCTCAAGGAAATCGGCGACATCGAGCGGATCCTTGCGCGGATCGGTTTGCGCAACGCCCGCCCGCGCGACCTCGCACGCTTGCGTGACGCCCTCGGTGCACTGCCCGAGCTGCAAGTGGCAATGACGGAACTCGAAGCCCCGCATATCCAGCAACTCGCCAACATCACCAGTACCTACCCGGAACTGGCGGCACTCCTGGAAAAGGCCATCATCGACAACCCGCCGGCAGTCATTCGTGACGGCGGCGTGCTGAAAACCGGCTACGACAACGAACTCGACGAACTGCAGTCGCTGAGCGAAAACGCCGGGCAATTCCTGATCGACCTCGAAGCACGGGAAAAGGCTCGCACCGGCCTGTCGCACCTGAAGGTCGGTTACAACCGCATCCACGGTTACTTTATCGAGCTGCCAAGCAAGCAGGCGGAATCGGCACCGGCCGACTATGTTCGCCGCCAGACGCTCAAAGGCGCCGAGCGCTTCATTACGCCAGAACTCAAGGCGTTCGAAGACAAGGCATTGTCAGCCAAGAGCCGCGCCCTGGCCCGCGAGAAGATGCTTTACGAAGCGCTGCTCGAAGACCTGATCAGCCAGTTGCCCCCCCTGCAGGACACCGCCGGTGCCCTGGCCGAACTGGACGTCTTGAGCAACCTGGCCGAGCGTGCGCTGAACCTCGACCTGAACTGCCCGCGCTTCGTCAGCGAGCCTTGCATGCGCATCAGCCAGGGTCGTCACCCGGTGGTCGAGCAAGTGCTGACCACGCCATTCGTGGCCAACGACCTGAGCCTGGACGACAATACACGCATGCTGGTGATTACCGGTCCGAACATGGGCGGTAAATCCACTTACATGCGTCAGACCGCATTGATCGTGCTCCTGGCGCACATCGGCAGCTTCGTGCCGGCAGCCAGTTGCGAGCTGTCGCTGGTCGACCGCATCTTCACCCGGATCGGTTCCAGCGATGACCTGGCCGGCGGGCGCTCGACCTTCATGGTGGAAATGAGCGAAACCGCGAACATTCTGCACAACGCCACCGAGCGCAGCCTGGTACTGATGGACGAAGTCGGACGCGGCACCAGCACCTTCGATGGTCTGTCGCTGGCTTGGGCGGCGGCCGAACGCCTGGCGCATCTGCGTGCCTACACGCTGTTCGCTACCCACTACTTTGAACTGACCGTCCTGCCGGAGGCCCAGCCGCTGGTAGCCAACGTGCACCTCAACGCCACCGAGCACAACGAGCGCATCGTGTTCCTGCACCACGTGCTGCCCGGCCCGGCCAGCCAGAGTTACGGCCTGGCCGTTGCGCAACTGGCAGGCGTACCGACCGAGGTGATCACCCGTGCCCGTGAGCATTTGAGCCGCCTGGAAGACACCGCCCTGCCCCATGAGTCGCCAGCACCTGCCAAAGGCAAACCGGCTGCTCCACAGCAAAGCGACATGTTTGCCAGCCTGCCGCACCCGGTGCTGGATGACCTGGCCAAGCTCGATCTGGACGACATGACGCCACGTCGTGCTCTCGAAATGCTCTATACACTAAAGACACGGATCTAACGCATAGGCTTGCAAGCTGTTAGAATCTCGCGCGGTTTGGGATGCTGCTGGCTAATAGCCTGGCCAGCAGACTATCGCTCCCGAACCTGGCGACCCCTACGAGAAGGGGCGCAGCAAGCCGCGCCTGAGGAGAAAATTAGAAATGACCTTCGTCGTCACCGACAACTGCATCAAGTGCAAGTACACCGACTGCGTAGAAGTCTGTCCGGTGGACTGCTTTTACGAAGGCCCGAATTTCCTGGTGATTCACCCGGATGAGTGCATCGATTGCGCGCTGTGCGAACCTGAATGCCCTGCCGTGGCTATCTTCTCCGAAGATGAGGTTCCGGCCGGCATGGAAAACTTCATCGAGCTGAACGCTGAGTTGGCCGATATCTGGCCGAACATCACCGAGAAGAAAGATTCGATGCCCAACGCTGAAGAGTGGGATGGCAAGCCAGGAAAGATCGCTGACCTCGAACGCTGATTACCCCCGCGTTCACGAAAAAGGCCCCACAAGGGCCTTTTTGCTTTTCTGCGGGCAAAAAAAGGGGCGGTTTGACCCGCCCACATTTTTTCCCTATTCCCTGTGTTCCTTTTCATCGTCCTGATGAATCGCGTCCTGCGATGTCCATTCCCCTCATCCTTGAAGGGCGCGTCTATCCGTCGACACCAGCTGAATACTAGAGCTTTTCCCCTGGCGATCAATCGCCCTTTGGTGCGAAATCCAACTGTCACACATCATAAATAATAGAAAATAGTCATATAAATCAAAAAGATAGACCTGATAGACGTTCTGAATAGACGAATAGCAGGGTGTAAAAATAACGAACACTTACGCAAGAGTAAACCTGGGCTTACAACACAAAACCAAAATCCCGAGATAACGCGAAATGGACCTGCCAGACAAATCACCACCCCGTGGGAGCGGGCTTGCTCGCGAAGGCGGTGTATCAGGCAACTGTATTGTTGAAGCTGCTGGCCTCTTCGCGAGCAAGCCCGCTCCCACATTTGGATCTGTGCCTGGTTGCCCACCAATGCCAGGCAATAAAAAACCCCGAACCAGTCGGGGTTTTTCTTGCCATCGCCGTGAGCGCTTTACTGGAACAGCGACTCACTCGACAGACCATTTTTTTCGAGGATCTCGCGCAGCCGCTTCAAGCCTTCCACCTGAATCTGTCTGACCCGCTCACGGGTCAGGCCGATTTCCAGGCCTACGTCTTCAAGGGTGCTGCTTTCATGACCGCGCAGGCCGAAGCGGCGTACAACCACCTCGCGTTGCTTGTCGGTCAGTTCCGAGAGCCACTGATCGATGCTCTGGGACAGGTCGTCGTCCTGCAACAGTTCGCATGGATCGGTTGGGCGATCGTCAGTCAGGGTATCAAGCAGGGTTTTATCCGAATCCGGACCCAGCGAGACGTCGACCGAAGAGACCCGTTCGTTAAGGCCGAGCATGCGCTTGACCTCTCCCACCGGTTTTTCCAGCAGGTTGGCGATTTCTTCGGGTGAGGGTTCATGGTCGAGTTTTTGCGTCAGCTCCCGCGCGGCCCGCAGGTACACGTTCAGCTCTTTGACCACATGGATCGGCAACCGGATGGTCCGGGTCTGATTCATGATTGCGCGTTCGATGGTCTGGCGAATCCACCAGGTCGCGTAGGTCGAGAAGCGGAAACCGCGTTCCGGGTCGAACTTCTCCACCGCCCGGATCAAGCCGAGGTTGCCCTCTTCGATCAGGTCCAGCAGCGATAGCCCACGATTGACGTAGCGTCGGGCGATTTTCACCACCAGCCGCAGGTTGCTTTCAATCATGCGTTTGCGCCCGGCCGGATCGCCACTTTGCGACAGGCGCGCAAAATGAACTTCTTCTTCGGGTGACAACAGGGGAGAGAAACCAATTTCATTGAGATACAGCTGCGTGGCATCGAGTGCCCGCGTGTAGTCAATGTACTTGTGTTGTTTCAAGGATGCGGAGTGTTTGGATTTGGCACGAACGGAAGGTGGAGCCGCCCCTTCATCATTCGACATCGAATCCGTATCGATGCCGCTCTCCATCAGGAGAACCTCATCGTCGATGTCAAACTCCGGCACTTCTTTACTGAGAGCCATTGTTATAGTCCTTTGGTGAGTTCGACCTCAAGCTCAAGCGGCGCCTTTCTCCCTGGCAACGCTGGAGCCTGTCCCCTCTACGCGAGGAACAGGCTGGTAAGCAATCAACGACGTGGCAGGAATTGCAGCGGATCTACAGGTTTACCTTGGCGGCGAATCTCAAAATGCAGTTTCACCCGGTCTGTACCCGTTGACCCCATTTCGGCAATTGTCTGTCCGACTTTGACCTGCTGCCCCTCCCGAACCAACAGCCTGCGGTTATGTCCGTAGGCACTGACGTAGGTTTCACTGTGTTTGATGATCACTAATTCGCCGTAGCCCCTTAAGCCACTCCCGGCGTATACCACCGTCCCATCAGACGCAGCTAAAACAGGCTGTCCCAAATCCCCGGCGATATCAATTCCTTTATTCAAACTACCGTTTGAAGAGAATTTTCCAATCAGAATGCCATTAGATGGCCATCCCCAGCCGGTTGGGGCTGGCCCGGGAGGGGGCAATGGAGCGGGTGCAGGCTTGTTCGCGACGGACGGTACAACCGTCGTTGTACTGGTGGTCGTACCGTTTGCCGAACGACGGATGACCGTGGTTTTACTCGACGACGAAGGGGTTGAACTGGAAGAACTGACCACTGCCGTCGACGTTGAATCGGTGCGACCATCAAAGCGAATCGTCTGTCCCGGGTGAATGGTGTAAGGCGCTGGAATGTTGTTGCGTGCCGCCAGGGCCTTGTAGTCCCAGCCATAACGGAAAGCGATGGAGAACAGGGTGTCCTTGGGACGGACGACGTATTGTCCCGTGGTCACGGCCGGGCGCTGAGGCGCGGCATTGTTGCGATCCACGACACGAACATCGCTGGATTTGTTGCTGGAACAACCGACCAGCAACGTGCTCAATACAAGGCCAGTCACCAGGCGCTGAAAGCTCGTTTTACTCATACGCTGCGCAATGACTGTGAGACTCACCCGCCGCTCCCTCTGTGGTGGCTGAAAATGTGAAATGCCGGAGTCCGGCATGATCTGTCGCAAGTATAACGGGCCGTGCACGCTTTACCTTTAAAGTGGCGAATTGGCGTCGCGCACACGTTTGCTGCCTGACGATGAATCCCGTTTAACACAACGATGCCGCTGTAAGACAAAGGCAATCGAAGAGAATTCAGCGTGCCGAAACAAATGCTCAGGCCAGTGGCCCATTGAGCAATGGCACGAAGCGCACAGCCCCCAGAACATGCCTGGAAAAACCCTGTTCCTCGCGGATGATCAGCATCAATTGCTGGACTTCGCCGGCCCCGACGGGGATCACCATTCGACCTCCCGGTGCCAACTGGTCCAGTAGTGCCTGGGGCACATCGGTTGCAACTGCGGTGACGATAATCCCGTTGTACGGCGCCAGTGCCGGCCAACCTTCCCAACCATCGCCCCAACGGAACACCACGTTGCGCAGGTTCAATTCGACCAGGCGTTCCTTGGCCCGATCCTGCAGGACCTTGATGCGTTCGACCGAGAACACACGCTCGACCAGTTGCGACAGCACCGCCGTCTGATAGCCCGACCCGGTGCCGATTTCCAGCACCTTGTCGAGGGGACCGGCTTCCAGCAGCAGCTCGCTCATGCGCGCCACCATATAAGGCTGGGAGATGGTCTGGTTATTGCCGATCGGCAGCGCCGTGTCTTCATAGGCACGGTGCGCCAGCGCTTCGTCGACGAACAGGTGACGCGGGGTCCGGCGGATGACCTCCAGCACCCTGGCGTTGGAGATGCCTTCCTCGTACAGGCGCTGGATCAGCCGCTCCCGGGTTCGCTGGGAGGTCATGCCAATGCCGCGACGCAGCATATCGTCTTGTTCGCGACCCATCAGCGCAGTCCCTCCAGCCAGCCGTCCAGATTTCTGAAGGCGTCATTGAACGTGCGATCCAGTTGCAGCGGCGTGATCGAAACATAACCCTGCATCACTGCGTGGAAATCGGTACCCGGGCCACCGTCTTCGGCATCCCCGGCCGCCGCGATCCAGTAACCGGACTTGCCGCGCGGATCCACCACTTTCATCGGTGCCGCGGCTCGGGCGCGATGGCCCAGGCGAGTCAGCTGGATGCCGCGGATACGGTCCAGCGGCAAATTGGGAATGTTCACGTTCAGTACCGTACGCGGTGGCAGATCCAGGTCAGCATGGGCTTCGACCAGTTTGCGCGCGAAATAGGCAGCTGTGGGAAGGTTATCTACCTGGCGTGAGACCAGCGAAAAGGCAAACGAAGGGTGTTTCAGGAAACGCCCCTCGAGGGCCGCCGCCACCGTACCGGAATACAGCACATCGTCCCCCAGGTTCGCGCCCAGGTTGATACCGGAAACCACCATGTCCGCTTCGCGCTCCAGCAGGCCGTTGAGGCCCAGGTGCACACAATCGGTTGGCGTGCCGTTGAGGCTGATAAAGCCGTTGGCCAGGGTTTGCGGGTGCAACGGACGGTCGAGCGTCAGCGAGCTGCTGGCGCCGCTTTTGTCCTGGTCCGGGGCGATAACCACGCATTCGGTGTAATCCGCCAGCGCAGCATAAAGCGCGGCGAGACCGGGTGCGGTTACCCCATCGTCGTTAGAAATCAGAATACGCATGGGCTGTCCGTCTGCCCCACCGGCACCAGATCAACAAGCTCGCGCACCAATACGGTGGCGAAGCATCCGGCCGGCAGGACGAATTCCAGTTGCAGAATGTCCAGCGAAGGATAATGCCACGTCAACCCACCAATGGGCAGCCGCAGGATGCGACGTTCGTGGCTCATTCCGGCGCTGATCAACCAATCGCGAAGGTCCGCTTCGCGTGCAGCAATCGCCTGCTCCAGTTCATGGACAACGCCCGTGGCCGGCGAGTCACCTTCGCCCCACTGCGGACCGGTCGGGTGCAGATCGAGAATCGCCAGGCGCGGGTCGCTGCACTCGGCTTCGCCTGCCGGGAAAAAGCTGCGGCTGTCGGTAAACGCCAGCAGATCGCCCACCTGGGCACGCTGCCAGGTGCCATCGGCGACACGTGCGGCCAGCACTTGATTGAACAGAAAACTGCGCGCTGTGGAAAGCAGGCGCGAGCGCACGTTGCGCTGCTCCGGCAAGGCCTTGCGCGCGGCCCAGGCGCGAGCATCGACGACGTTGCCGCCGTCATGGCCGAACCGCTGGGCGCCGAAATAATTGGGGATGCCGTGTTTGGCGATCAGTTGCAGACGCTCTTCAAGTGCAGCCTTGTCGCCAGCGAACTGCGTCAGGCGCAAGGTAAAGCCGTTGGCCGAGTGCGCACCGCGTTGCAGCTTGCGCTTGTGGCGGGCGGTCTTGAGGATCTTCAGCGTATCGTTTTCCGCGGCCGACAGATCTGGGTCGGCCTTGCCCGGCAACTGCACGCTGAACCACTGGCGAGTCAACGCCTGACGATCCTTGAGCCCGGCATAACTGACGGTGCGCAATGGCACACCCGCGGCCTTGGCAATCCGCCGCGCCGCTTCCTCTGTGTTCAGACCGCGCTTTTCCACCCAGATCCACAGGTGTTCGCCTTCGCCACTCAGGGGAATGTCGAGAACTTCGTCGACCTGGAAATCTTCCGCGATGGCTTTGAGTACCGCAGTACCCAGGGCTTCACCATAAGCCCGCGGGCCGAGCAATTGCAGTTCGTTCATGCGCGCAGCAACAAGGCAACGGAGTGCACGGCAATGCCTTCTTCGCGACCGACAAAGCCGAGCTTTTCGGTGGTGGTAGCTTTCACGTTCACTTGATCCAACTCTACTTGAAGATCCGCGGCAATCAGCGCGCGCATCGATTCGATATGCGGGGCCATTTTCGGCGCCTGGGCGACGATGGTGTTATCGACGTTGCCGACTTTCCAGCCTTTGGCCTGGACCAGCGCGACGACGTGACGCAACAGCACACGGCTGTCGGCGCCCTTGAATTGTGGGTCGGTATCCGGGAAGTGCTTGCCGATGTCACCCAGCGCAGCGGCGCCGAGCAAGGCATCGCTCAAGGCGTGCAAGAGGACGTCACCGTCAGAGTGAGCGAGCAGCCCGAAGCTGTGTGCAATGCGCACGCCGCCCAGAGTGATGAAATCGCCTTCAGCGAAACGGTGCACATCATAGCCGTGGCCAATACGCATAAAAAAACGCCCCGATTTTTGTCAGGGCGTGATTCTACCTGCATTAGCCAACCAGAGCATGCGCGTGATGCCGCAAGTGGTCGTCAATGAAACTGGCGATGAAGAAATAGCTGTGGTCATAGCCCGGTTGCAGGCGCAACGTCAGCGGGTGACCGGCCAGTTTGGCCGCCTGCTGCAAGGCGTCCGGTTTGAGTTGGTTGGCAAGGAAATCGTCGCGATCACCCTGGTCGACCAACAACGGCAGCTTTTCTTCGGCCTCGGCAATCAATACACAGGCATCCCATTCGCGCCACTTCGAACGGTCCTCGCCCAGATAGCGGGAGAAGGCTTTGTGTCCCCACGGGCAATCCATCGGATTGTTGATGGGCGAGAACGCCGACACCGACAGATAGCGCCCCGGATTGCGCAAGGCGCAGACCAGCGCACCGTGGCCGCCCATGGAGTGACCGCTGATGCCGCGTTTGTCCGACGCAGGGAAATGGGCTTCGACCAATGTCGGCAATTCCTGCACGACATAGTCGTGCATCCGATAGTGACGCGACCAAGGTTCCTGGGTGGCATTCAGATAAAACCCGGCACCGAGGCCGAAGTCCCAGGCGCCGTCCGGATCGCCCGGCACATCAGGACCGCGAGGGCTGGTGTCCGGTGCGACGATGATCAACCCCAACTCGGCGGCCATGCGCATGGCTCCAGCCTTTTGCATGAAGTTCTCGTCGGTGCAGGTCAGGCCGGACAACCAGTACAACACCGGCAGCTTGCCGCCCTGCTCCGCCTGCGGCGGCAGGTAGACGGCGAACACCATGTCGCAACCAAGCACTTCCGAGCGATGGCGATAGCGCTTGTGCCAGCCGCCAAAACTTTTCTGGCAGGAGATGTTTTCCAAACTCATTGCAAACTCCTCACTGAAAACCAAACCCTCAAGCGCCAGGCCGATACGATCTGCTTGCCGCTTGAAGCTTGTAGCTTGCAGCTGCTTCTCAGAAATGGATGACGGAACGGATGCTTTTTCCTTCATGCATCAGGTCAAACGCCTTGTTGATATCTTCCAGGCCCATGGTGTGGGTGATGAAGGTATCCAGCGGAATTTCACCGGTCTCGGCCATTTCCACATAGCTCGGCAACTCGGTACGGCCACGTACGCCACCGAACGCCGAACCGCGCCAGACGCGGCCGGTGACCAGTTGGAACGGACGGGTAGCAATTTCCTGGCCGGCACCGGCAACACCGATGATGACCGACTCGCCCCAGCCCTTGTGGCAGCATTCCAGCGCCGCGCGCATCAGTTGCACGTTGCCGATGCACTCAAAGGAAAAATCGACGCCACCATCCGTCATGTCGACGATGACTTCCTGGATCGGACGATCGAAGTCTTTCGGGTTCACGCAATCGGTTGCACCCAACTGTTTGGCGATTTCGAATTTCGCCGGGTTGATGTCGATGGCAATGATGCGCGCTGCCTTGGCTTTCACCGCGCCAATCACCGCCGACAGACCGATGCCGCCGAGGCCGAAAATGGCCACGGTATCACCCGGTTTCACCTTGGCGGTGTTGAGCACCGCACCAATGCCGGTGGTGACGCCACAGCCCAGCAGGCAGACTTTTTCCAGTGGCGCTTCTTTAGCGATCTTCGCTACGGAGATTTCCGGCAGGACCGTGTACTCGGAAAACGTGGACGTCCCCATGTAGTGGAAAATCGTTTCGCCCTTGTAGGAAAAACGCGATGTGCCGTCCGGCATCAAGCCCTTGCCCTGGGTCGCGCGAATCGCCTGGCAGAGGTTGGTTTTGCCCGACAGACAGAATTTGCACTGGCGGCATTCCGGGGTGTACAGCGGGATCACATGGTCGCCGACCGCGACGGACGTTACGCCCTCGCCAATCGCTTCCACGATCGCGCCACCTTCATGGCCGAGGATCGACGGGAAGATGCCCTCCGGATCAGCGCCGGACAGTGTATAGGCATCGGTATGGCAAACACCGGAGGCCACCACGCGCAGCAACACTTCACCCGCCTTGGGCATGGCAACATCGACTTCAACGATCTCCAGAGGTTTCTTGGCCTCGAAGGCAACGGCGGCGCGCGACTTGATCATGGTGGTTCTCCAGTGAATAAAAACGAGACTGGGAGTGTAATACACGGCTCAACGATGAATAATCGAGTCAAATGCAAAATATTATTGCCGTACAGGGATAATCATTCATGTCCGAAAATCGCTGGGAAGGGATCGACGAGTTTGTCGCCGTTGCCGAGTGCAGCCAGTTCACCGCGGCTGCGGAACGCCTGGGGGTTTCTTCCTCCCATATCAGTCGACAAATCGTACGCCTCGAAGAGCGCCTGCAAACCCGCTTGCTCTACCGCAGTACCCGCCGTGTCACGCTGACCGAGGCTGGGCAAACCTTCCTGCAACATTGCCAACGCTTGCAGGACGGTCGCGAAGAAGCGCTGCGAGCAGTGGGTGACTTGACCAGCGAACCCAAAGGCATGCTGCGCATGACGTGTGCCGTGGCTTACGGTGAACGCTTCATCGTGCCGCTGGTGACGCGTTTCATGGGGCTGTATCCGCAACTGCGAGTCGACATCGAATTGACCAACCGCCAACTCGACCTGGTCCATGACGGCCTTGATCTGGCGATCCGCCTCGGACGCCTGCAGGATTCACGGCTGGTCGCCGCCCGCCTCGCGCCACGGCGCATGTTTCTCTGCGCATCCCCTTCTTACCTTGAACACTATGGCCGGCCGCACAGCCTGTCGGAGCTCAGCCGCCACAACTGCCTCATTGGCAGCTCGGACTTATGGCAACTGGAGCAGAACGGGCGGGAATTTTCGCAACGGGTGCAGGGAAACTGGCGTTGCAACAGTGGGCAAGCGGTACTGGATGCCGCGCTACAGGGCGTGGGGTTGTGTCAGTTGCCGGATTATTACGTGCTGGAGCACTTGAAAAGCGGTGCGTTGATTTCGTTGCTGGAGGCGCATCAGCCGCCGAACACCGCGGTTTGGGCGTTGTATCCACAGCAACGGCATTTGTCGCCGAAGGTGAGAAAGCTGGTGGATTATTTGAAGGAGGGGTTGGCGGAAAGGCCAGAGTATCGGGGTTAGAACCCGAGTGTGATTCAGTGCAGGATTGGTTGAATTAGACACCGCTTTCGCGAGCAAGCCCGCTCCCACAGGGGGTACAGTGTTGCCCACAAACATTGCGCCAACACCGATCAAATGTGGGAGCGGGCTTGCTCGCGAAAGCTATACGACAGACGCCACAGCAATCAGCGACGATTGGCCCAACGCTGACGCAACCACTCCAAATCCTCAGGACGCGTCACCTTGAGGTTGTCGGATCGCCCTTCGATCAGCCGCGGTGCGGAACCGGCCCACTCCATGGCCGAGGCTTCATCGGTGACCACCGCATCCGCCACCAGACTGTCCGCCAAAGCCCGATGCAACGCCCCGAGGCGAAACATCTGCGGCGTATAAGCCTGCCAGATCACGCTGCGATCCACGGTTTCGACCACACGACCGTGCTTGTCGACCCGCTTGAGCGTATCCCGCGCCGGAACCGCCAACAAACCACCGACCGGATCATCCGCCAGTTCGCCCAACAATTTATCGAGATCATCACGGGCCAGATTCGGCCGTGCGGCATCGTGAACCAGTACCCAATCCTCATCATCGGCGCCCTGCGCATGCAAATGCAGCAAGGCGTTGAGCACCGACCCTGAACGTTCGGAACCGCCCTCGACCCGGGCAATACGCGGATCACTGGCACACGCCAGGTTCGGCCAATAAGGATCGTCAACAGCAACACTGACTACCAAACCTTTCAGGCCTGGATGATCGAGGAAACAGCCGAGGCTGTGTTCGAGAATAGTGCGCCCGCCCAGTTGCAAGTATTGCTTGGGACGGTCCGCAGCCATACGGGCACCGACGCCCGCGGCAGGAATCACGGCCCAGAAGGCCGGTAACGAATTAATCATTGGGCCAACTGGTAAAGGGTTTCACCGTCCTTGACCATGCCCAACTCATGGCGAGCCCGCTCTTCAACGGTCTCCATGCCTTTTTTCAACTCACTGACTTCGGCGTCCATCACCCGATTGCGCTCAAGCAACACCTGGTTCTCAGCTTGCTGGTCCGCAATCTGCTGATTCAACTCGGCCACTTGCGCCAGGCTGCCATTTCCCACCCACAGGCGGTACTGCAGGCCAGCCAGCAACAAAAGCAGGATGAGGAACAACCAATTGGGACTGCGCATCGAATATCAGGTATCCAGTGAAAAAAGACAGCCATGCCAAACGTGAAGCTTCTGATAGCACGAAGCCTGGAAGAACCAGGCTTGTGCTTATAAGGCATCAGATTAGTGGCAAAAACGTCGCTGTAGCGATTTTTCCGACACAATCCGCTGACTTTTTACCAGCAATCGCTCAACCGCGGAACTCGCCGCGACCGTTGTACTTGGCTTTGCCGTTCAACTGCTCTTCGATACGCAGCAGTTGGTTGTACTTGGAAACGCGGTCGGAACGGCACAGGGAGCCGGTCTTGATCTGGCCAGCCGAAGTGCCCACGGCCAGGTCGGCAATGGTCGAATCTTCGGTTTCGCCGGAGCGGTGCGAGATCACGGCGGTGTAACCGGCAGCCTTGGCCATCTGGATGGCTTCCAGGGTTTCGGTCAGGGTGCCGATCTGGTTGAACTTGATCAGGATCGAGTTGGCGATCTTTTTGTCGATGCCTTCTTTCAGGATCTTGGTGTTGGTCACGAACAGGTCGTCGCCTACCAGTTGGACTTTCTCGCCGATCTTGTCGGTGAGGATTTTCCAGCCAGCCCAGTCGGACTCGTCCAGGCCATCTTCGATGGAGATGATCGGGTAACGCTCGGTCAGGCCTTTGAGGTAGTCAGCAAAACCTTCGGCGGTGAACACCTGGCCTTCGCCGGACAGGTTGTACTTGCCGTCTTCGTAGAATTCGCTGGCCGCGCAGTCCAGGGCCAGGGTCACGTCGGTGCCCAGCTTGTAACCGGCGTTGGCCACGGCTTCGGAGATCACTTTCAAAGCGTCTTCGTTGGAAGCCAGGTTCGGCGCGAAACCACCTTCGTCACCGACGGCAGTGCTCAGGCCACGGGCCTTCAGCACGGCTTTGAGGTGGTGGAAAATCTCGGTGCCCATGCGCAGACCTTCCGAGAAAGACTTGGCGCCAACCGGCTGAACCATGAATTCCTGGATGTCGACGTTGTTATCGGCGTGCTCGCCGCCGTTGATGATGTTCATCATCGGAACCGGCATCGAGTAGACACCCGGGGTGCCGTTCAGGTTGGCGATGTGAGCGTACAGCGGCAGGTCCTGGTCCTGTGCTGCTGCCTTGGCCGCGGCCAGGGAAACGGCGAGGATCGCGTTGGCGCCCAGGGAACCTTTGTTTTCAGTACCGTCGAGCTTGATCATTGCCAGATCGAGTGCTTTCTGGTCGCTTGGGTCCATGCCTTTCAACAGGTCGCGGATCGGACCGTTGATGTTGGCTACGGCCTTCAGAACACCCTTGCCCAGGTAACGGCTCTTGTCGCCATCACGCAGCTCGAGCGCTTCACGCGAGCCAGTGGAAGCACCGGACGGCGCGCAGGCACTGCCGATGATGCCGTTGTCGAGAAGCACGTCCGCTTCCACGGTGGGATTGCCACGGGAGTCGAGAACTTCACGACCTTTGATGTCGACGATTTTAGCCATTGTTGTAAACACTCCAAAGTTGACGAAAACGCTACTGCTCGATTTATAACTTGTAGGTCACATCTGTACGAGCCGGCTTGCTGGCGATGGCGCCCGTGAGGACGCTATCGCCAGCAAGCCGGCTCCTACAACCGGATTCTGATGTTACGCGGTTTCTACCGTCGGAAAACTCTTCACCAGTTCGTCCAAAGCCTTGAGCTGGGCCAGGAATGGCTCCAGTTTGTCCAGGCGCAAGGCGCAAGGACCGTCGCATTTGGCGTTGTCCGGATCCGGGTGGGCTTCCAGGAACAGGCCTGCCAGCGACTGGCTCATGCCGGCCTTCGCCAGGTCGAGGACCTGGGCACGACGACCGCCAGCGGAATCGGCGCGACCACCCGGCATTTGCAGGGCGTGGGTCACGTCGAAGAACACCGGGTATTGGAACTGCTTCATGATGCCGAAGCCGAGCATGTCGACGACCAGGTTGTTGTAGCCAAAGCTTGAACCGCGCTCGCAGAGGATCAACTGATCGTTACCCGCTTCCACGCACTTGTTCAGGATGTGCTTCATTTCCTGTGGCGCGAGGAACTGGGCTTTCTTGATGTTGATCACTGCGCCCGTCTTGGCCATCGCGACCACGAGGTCGGTCTGGCGCGACAGGAAGGCCGGCAACTGGATGATGTCGCAGATTTCAGCGACGACCGCGGCCTGCTCAGGCTCGTGGACGTCGGTGATGACCGGCACGCCGAAGGCTTGCTTGATGTCCTGGAAGATGCGCATGCCTTCTTCCAGGCCAGGACCACGATAGGAGGTCACAGAAGACCGGTTGGCCTTGTCGAAACTGGCCTTGAACACGTAAGGGATACCGAGCTTTTCGGTGACCTTCACATACTCTTCGCAAACCTGCATGGCCATGTCACGGCTTTCCAGCACGTTCATGCCGCCGAACAGCACCATGGGTTTGTCGTTGGCAATCTCGATGTCGCCGACGCGGATGATCTTCTGTGCCATCGGGGGTTACGCCTTCTTCTGGTGTTGAGTCAACGCTGCCTTGACGAAACCGCTGAACAGCGGGTGACCGTCACGCGGTGTCGAAGTGAACTCAGGGTGGAACTGGCAAGCGACGAACCATGGATGATCCGGTGCTTCAACCACTTCAACCAGCGCGCCATCACCGGAACGACCGGAGATTTTCAAACCGGCTTCCATGATTTGCGGCAGCAGGTTGTTGTTCACTTCGTAGCGATGACGATGACGCTCGACGATCACGTCCTTGCCGTAGCAGCCGTGGACCAGGGAACCCGGCTCCAGCAGGCAATCCTGCGCGCCGAGGCGCATGGTGCCGCCCAGGTCGGAGGTTTCGGTACGGGTTTCGACAGCGCCGGTGGCATCTTCCCACTCGGTGATCAGGCCCACGACCGGGTGGCCACTGGCACGATCGAACTCGGTGGAGTTGGCGTCTTTCCAGCCCATCACGTTACGTGCGAACTCGATAACGGCCACTTGCATGCCCAGGCAGATGCCCAGGTACGGAACCTTGTTTTCGCGAGCGTATTGAACGGCGGTGATCTTGCCTTCAACGCCACGCAGACCGAAGCCGCCAGGCACCAGGATGGCGTCGACGCCTTCGAGCAGCGCGGTGCCCTGGTTCTCGATGTCTTCGGAATCGATGTAGCGCAGGTTGACCTTGGTACGGTTGCTGATGCCGGCGTGGCTCATCGCTTCGATCAGCGACTTGTACGCATCCAGCAGCTCCATGTACTTGCCGACCATGGCGATGGTGACTTCGTGCTCAGGGTTGAGCTTGGCGTCGACCACGGCTTCCCACTCGGACAGGTCGGCACCGCCGCATTGCAGGCCGAAGCGCTCGACGACGAAATCGTCCAGGCCCTGGGAGTGCAGGATGCCCGGGATCTTGTAGATGGTATCGGCGTCTTCCAGCGCGATCACCGCACGTTCTTCAACGTTGGTGAATTGCGCGATCTTGCGACGCGACGAGACATCGATCGGGTGATCGGAGCGGCACACCAGCACGTCTGGTTGCAGGCCGATGGAACGCAGTTCCTTGACCGAGTGCTGGGTTGGCTTGGTCTTGGTTTCGCCGGCAGTGGCGATGTACGGAACCAGGGTCAGGTGCATCAGCATCGCGCGCTTGGCGCCGACTTCGAAACGCAACTGGCGGATGGCTTCGAGGAACGGTTGCGACTCGATGTCACCCACGGTGCCACCGATCTCGACCATTGCCACGTCAGCGTCGCCGGCACCCTTGATGATGCGGCGCTTGATTTCGTCGGTGATGTGCGGGATCACCTGGATGGTTGCACCCAGGTAGTCACCACGGCGCTCCTTGCGCAGGACGTGTTCGTAGACACGGCCGGTGGTGAAGTTGTTGTTCTGGGTCATGGTCGTGCGGATGAACCGCTCGTAGTGGCCCAGGTCCAGGTCGGTCTCGGCGCCGTCGTGGGTGACGAACACTTCACCGTGCTGGAACGGGCTCATGGTGCCCGGGTCGACGTTGATGTACGGGTCCAGCTTCAGCATGGTGACCTTAAGTCCCCGCGCCTCCAGGATGGCCGCCAATGATGCCGATGCAATGCCTTTCCCCAATGAAGAAACAACACCGCCCGTGACGAATATGTAGCGCGTCATGAAAAACCCTAGAAGTCTGCGTTAAAGCGGTCCGAGCCGCCGGGGAAAGCGAAGGAAGGCCGAAGCCCCCGATCACCTGCATTAATCACAGTGCACCTTTCAAAAAAACCGCCGCGTTGGGACAGACCGGGAAATGAATCACCGGTTCGTTGCTCGCTACACATTTTTTGGAATCGCCCAGCAAAGACTGCTTGGTAATCGGCAACTCCTGCAATTCAGGCGAATCCACAGAAGTTGTATCAAGAAGGGAGCGTAGTCTACCGGAAAGCCCCTTTCAGCTCAAACCTTGATCTTCGTTCAGTGGCTGCCAATGCAAATGCCAGTCGCCGAGCGCACCACCATCGAGCCCCTTGAGGTTCGCTACCGCCAGCAACTGGCCGTCTTTGTAGAGCAGCGGCAATCTGCCGCGCACGAAGGACGGCACACCGCTTTCATTGAGCAAACGTTTCAGGTCCCGATGCCCGCGGTTCGGCAAATCCATTACCTCACCGCCTTCACGATAGCGGATCTGCACAGGGCCATCGGGGATTTTGCCTCTGAGCGTGAGAGCGCCGTTGCCTGGCAACACCAGCGGCAGAGCGGGGTCCAGCCATGTTCCTGCAACGGGCAACGAATTCAGCCAGGCACCGGACAACCACCAGACACGCCCGCCGGCCCGATGCAACTCGCCCTGCGCCAAGCGCCAGATCGGTCGGGCATCACCGGTGGCATCACGCAAATCCTCCCAACCCGACCAGTGGTCACTGTCCGGCAGTCGCGTGCGTGGTTCCAACCAGCGACTGAGTGCATTTCGCTGGCGTGCGACCGAGAGTTTTTCCAGTGCTGCCAGCTCCAGAGACGGCAAGCCCAGCCACTCGAAATCACTGACCGTACTCGCCAGGCTCAAATCGATGTCCGCCAGATCATCGAGCAATGCCTGCGCCTCACTCAAGTGCGCAGCGCTGCGAGCCATGGTCGCCACCGCTTGCGGCCAGCGCGAGGTCAACCCAGGAAACACCTGATGCCGCAGGTAGTTGCGCGAGTACTGCCGATCCTCGTTCGAAGGATCTTCGATCCAGCTCAAGCCTTGCTCAATGGCATAGGCCTCCAGCTCAGCCCGCGTGACGTCGAGCAATGGCCGCAGCAAATGCCCCACACCCAATGGGCGTTGACGCGGCATACCCGATAGTCCGCGCACACCGGCCCCACGCAGCAATCGGAACAGCAGGGTTTCCGCCTGATCGTCGCGGTGCTGGGCCGTCAGCAGCACCTCACCGGCCTGAACCGCATCGCTGAACGCGAGATAACGCGCATCCCGGGCCGCCCGCTCCAGACTGGCGCCGGGCTGCACCTGCACACGAACGACCTGTAACGAGACCCCCAGCGCAGCGCATACAGAACGACAATGTTCCGGCCACGCATCAGCCACGGCTTGCAGGCCGTGATGCACGTGGATGGCGCTCAGCGCCGGCAGGGATTGGGTTTTTGCGAGGTGTGCAAGCAGGTGCAGCAGGACAGTGGAGTCGAGGCCGCCGGAGAAAGCAATGCGCCAGGCCGGAGCGTTGCGCCACGGTTTCAGATTCAGCAAAAGCCTGGAAGGCAAATCAATCGCGGGCCGATCCATATCTTTCCCTTTGCACAAATCAAATGTGGGAGCGGGCTTGCTCGCGAAGGCGGCCGAACATTCAACACATCAGTTGACTGTTATACCGCTTTCGCGAGCAAGCCCGCTCCCACATTCAAACCGAGGTCAGATCAGAGACCGTAGCTCATCAGTCGATCATAACGGCGCTTCAACAACGCATCGTTATCGAACTTCTTCAGCATCGCCAGTTGCGAGCTCAGCTCGGCGCGGATCGATGCAGCGGCGGCGGCCGGGTCACGGTGCGCGCCACCCAATGGCTCGCCAATCACCTTGTCGACGATGCCCAGGCCTTTGAGGCGCTCGGCGGTGATGCCCATCGCTTCAGCGGCATCCGGCGCTTTTTCGGCGGTTTTCCACAGAATCGACGCGCAACCTTCCGGCGAAATCACCGCGTAGGTCGAGTATTGCAGCATGTTCAACTGGTCGCAGACACCAATCGCCAGTGCACCACCGGAACCACCCTCACCGATCACGGTGGCGATGATTGGGGTTTTCAGGCGGGCCATGACACGCAGGTTCCAGGCAATCGCCTCGCTCTGGTTACGCTCTTCAGCGTCGATGCCAGGATAAGCGCCCGGGGTGTCGATGAAGGTCAGGATCGGCATCTTGAAACGCTCGGCCATTTCCATCAGGCGGCAAGCCTTGCGGTAGCCTTCCGGACGCGGCATGCCGAAGTTGCGGCGAACCTTCTCGCGCACTTCACGGCCTTTCTGGTGACCGATGATCATCACCGGCTGGTCGTCCAGGCGGGCAATACCGCCCACGATAGCCGCGTCGTCGGAGAAGTGACGATCACCGTGCAATTCGTCGAACTCGGTGAAGATGTGTTCGATGTAGTCCAGGGTATAAGGACGTTTCGGGTGACGCGCCAGACGTGCGATCTGCCAGCTGGTCAGCTTGCCGAAGATGTCTTCGGTCAGCGTTTTGCTCTTGTCCTGCAGGCGGGAGATCTCATCGCCGATATTCAGCGAATTGTCATTACCGACCAAGCGCAACTCTTCGATCTTGGCTTGCAGGTCGGCGATCGGCTGTTCGAAATCTAGAAAATTCGGGTTCATAGGCGTCCGTCTTGGGTCGAGTCCCAAGGGTTCTTGGGCCGGCCGGTTGTCTATTCGCGCCCTACCTTAAGGGACAGGTGCGTTGAGGTCGAGATTAAAAATTCAGGTTGCGGGCAGGCGTTCTGATATCACCTGCCGCTCAACGGTATTGGAGGAAGACGTTGTCTCGCCCGAACTGGTCACGCAGGGCTTGAATCAACGCATCCGCCGGATCGATTCGCCAGCCTTCGCCGAACTGCAACATGGCCTTCGCATCGGGGCTGGTGTAGTCCATGGTGACCGGGCACGCACCGCGGTGACGCTTCAACAGCTCACCCAGCCAGCGTAGCTGATCGCCCTTGAGGTCCTTGGCATGCAACTTCAGGCGCAGGCTTTCGGCCAGGTTGGTGCGCGCATCCTCCATGCTCATCACCCGCTTGACCCGCAACTTCAGGCCACCGGAGAAGTCGTCATTGCTGACCTCGCCTTCGACCACCACCATGGCGTCGGTCTGCAACAGCGACTGCGCAGCATGGAACGACTCGGAAAACAGCGAGGCCTCGATCCGTCCAGAGCGGTCGTCAAGGGTGATGAACCCCATCTTGTCGCCCTTTTTGTTCTTCATCACCCGCAAGGCGATGATCATCCCGGCGACAGTCTGGGTATCGCGCGCCGGTTTCAGATCGATGATGCGCTGACGGGCAAAACGACGGATTTCACCTTCGTATTCGTCGATCGGGTGACCGGTCAGGTACAGGCCGAGGGTATCTTTCTCCCCTTTCAGGCGTTCCTTGAGGGTCAGTTCCTTGGCCTTGCGGTGGTTGGCGTAGACGTCGGCGTCTGCTTCGACGAACAGACCGCCAAACAGGTCGGAGTGACCGCTGTCCTGGGTGCGCGCAGTCTGTTCGGCCGCCTTGATCGCTTCTTCCATGGCCGTCAGCAGCACCGCGCGATTGCGGTCGATGTTGGCCTGGTAGGCCTTCTGCTCATCGTGGAAATACGGCCCGAGGCGATCCAGCGCACCGCTGCGGATCAAACCGTCGAGGGTGCGCTTGTTGATGCGCTTGAGATCGACTCGTGCGCAGAAATCGAACAGATCCTTGAACGGACCGGCCAGACGCGCCTCGGTGATGGCCTCGACCGGCCCCTCGCCCACGCCCTTGATCGCGCCCAGGCCGTAGATGATCCGGCCTTCGTCGTTCACCGTGAACTTGAATTCGGACGTGTTCACGTCGGGCGCGTCGAGACGCAGCTTCATGGTCCGCACTTCTTCGATCAAGGTCACGACCTTGTCGGTGTTGTGCATATCCGCCGAAAGTACCGCGGCCATGAACGGCGCCGGGTAGTGCGTCTTCAGCCACGCGGTCTGGTACGACACCAGGCCATAGGCGGCAGAGTGGGATTTGTTGAAGCCGTAACCGGCGAATTTTTCCACCAGGTCGAAAATGTTACCGGCGAGGTCGGCGTCGATATTGTTGGTCGCGCAACCTTCAATGAAGCCACCGCGCTGCTTGGCCATTTCCTCGGGTTTTTTCTTACCCATGGCTCGACGCAGCATGTCCGCACCACCGAGGGTGTAACCGGCCATGACCTGGGCAATCTGCATCACCTGTTCCTGATACAGGATGATGCCGTAAGTCGGTGCCAGTACTGGCTTGAGGCCTTCGTACTGGTAGTCCGAGTGCGGGTACGCGAGCTCGGCGCGACCGTGCTTACGGTTGATGAAGTCGTCCACCATGCCCGATTGCAGCGGGCCCGGACGGAACAGTGCTACCAGTGCGATCAAGTCTTCCAGGCAGTCGGGCTTGAGCTTTTTGATCAGCTCCTTCATGCCCCGGGATTCAAGCTGGAACACCGCCGTGGTTTCGGCTTTCTGCAACAGTGTATAGGTCGGCTTGTCGTCCAGCGGGATGAACGCGATATCCAGCGGCGGTTCGTTGACCTTGGCGCGGTCGCGGTTGATGGTTTTCAGCGCCCAGTCGATGATCGTCAGGGTTCGCAGGCCGAGGAAGTCGAACTTCACCAGGCCGGCAGCCTCAACGTCATCCTTGTCGAACTGGGTTACCAGGCCGTCGCCGGCCTCGTCGCAATAGATCGGCGAGAAGTCGGTCAGCTTGGTCGGCGCGATCACCACACCACCGGCGTGCTTGCCGACGTTACGCACAACGCCTTCGAGCTTGCGCGCCATTTCCCAGATTTCCGCGGCTTCTTCATCGACCTTGATGAAGTCGCGCAGGATCTCTTCCTGTTCGTAGGCCTTTTCCAGGGTCATGCCGACTTCGAACGGAATCATCTTCGACAGACGGTCCGCCAGGCCATAGGACTTGCCCTGCACCCGCGCCACGTCGCGGACCACAGCCTTCGCCGCCATGGAACCGAAGGTGATGATCTGGCTTACCGCGTTACGGCCATACTTCTCGGCCACGTAGTCGATCACCCGGTCACGACCGTCCATGCAGAAGTCGACGTCGAAGTCGGGCATCGATACCCGTTCCGGGTTGAGGAAACGTTCGAACAGCAGGTCATATTCCAGCGGGTCGAGGTCGGTGATCTTCTGCACATAGGCCACCAGCGACCCGGCACCCGATCCACGGCCAGGACCTACCGGCACGCCGTTGTTCTTGGCCCACTGGATAAAGTCCATCACGATCAGGAAGTAACCGGGGAAGCCCATCTGGATGATGATATCCAGCTCGAAATTCAGCCGGTCGACATAGACCTGACGCTTGGCCTCGTAGTCTTCGGTGGTGTCTTTGGGCCACAGTACTGCCAGCCGTTCCTCCAGACCGTCGAACGAGACCTTGCGGAAGTACTCGTCGATGGTCATGCCATCGGGGATCGGGAAGTTGGGCAGGAAGTGCGTGCCCAGCTTCACTTCGATGTTGCAGCGCTTGGCGATCTCGACGGTGTTTTCCAGCGCTTCGGGAATGTCGCTGAACAGCTCAGCCATTTCATCGGCGCTTTTGAGGTACTGCTGATCGCTGTAATTCTTCGAACGCCGCGGATCGTCGAGGGCACGGCCCTCACCGATACAAACGCGGGTTTCGTGGGCGGCGAAGTCTTCCTGCTTGATGAAGCGCACATCGTTGGTCGCCACCAGCGGCGCACCGAGCTTCTCGGCCAACGCCACGGCGCCGTGCAGCTGCTCTTCATCGTTGGGGCGGCTGGTGCGCTGGATTTCCAGGTAGAAACGATCCGGAAACACGTCCATCCATTCGCGGGCCAGGGTTTCGGCCTCGGCGGGGTTGCCGCTGAGCATGGCCTGGCCGATCTCGCCCTCTTTTGCCGCCGACAGCATGATCAAGCCAGCATTGGCTTCAGCCACCCATTCGCGCTCGATGATGACCGCGCCATTGCGCTGACCATCGATAAAGCCGCGGGAAATCAGCTCGGTAAGGTTGCGATAGCCTTCAGCATTCATCACCAGCAGGCTGATCCGGCTCAGCGGGTTGTCCGGATCCTTGTTCGACAGCCACAGGTCAGCGCCGCAGATCGGCTTGATCCCGGCACCCATGGCGTTTTTATAGAATTTGACCAGGGAACACATGTTGTTCTGGTCGGTGACCGCTACGGCAGGCATGTTCATGCCGACCAGGGTCTTGACCAGCGGCTTGATCCGCACCAGACCGTCGACCAGGGAGTATTCAGTGTGCAGGCGTAGGTGAACGAATGAAGCCGGCATAGTGATCCTGTCTGTGAACGTGAAAACAACAAGGCCCGGATTGTACCGGGCCTTGAGTAAAACATCAGCCTTGCGACTAACTCTCGATCAATCCTTCGCGAGCCTCATATGCCAGCCGCACAGGGGCAAACGAACGCCGATGAATCGGGGTCGGCCCAAGCCGTGCCAGCGCTTCCAGATGAACGGGCGTCGGGTAGCCTTTATGGCCGCCGATGCCGTAACCCGGGTAGATCAATTCGAACGCGGCCATTTCACGATCACGGCTGACCTTGGCCAGAATCGATGCGGCAGCGATGGCGGGGACCTTGCTATCGCCCTTGACCACGGCCTCGGAGCGCATCGGCAGCTTCGGGCAGCGGTTGCCGTCGATCATCGCCAGCTTCGGCTGGACATGCAGCCCCGCGACCGCACGCTGCATGGCCAACATGGTGGCGTGGAGGATATTCAGTTCATCGATTTCTTCGACTTCGGCGCGAGCGATGCACCAGCTCAGGGCTTTTTCGCAGATTTCGTCGTAGAGCTTCTCGCGACGGGCCTCGGTGAGTTTCTTCGAGTCGTTCAGCCCGAGGATCCGGCGGTTCGGGTCAAGAATCACCGCCGCCGTCACCACCGCGCCACAGAGCGGGCCGCGACCGACTTCATCGACGCCGGCAACCAACTCCTCGACTTCAGCCACCAAAGTGAAATCCAGCCCCATCTGCATGCTTGTTTTACTCATTTAACTTGGCCGATCAGGTTCAGCACTGCGTCCGCAGCCTGGTTGGAGGCATCCAGACGCAGGGTCCGGTGAATTTCGTCAAAACCACGAGTCTGCTCTTCCCCACCCTCGATCAGCGGCGACAAAGTCTGGGCCAGCGCTTCGACCGTGGCATCGTCCTGCAACAATTCGGGTACCAACAGACGCTGGGCCAACAAGTTCGGTAGCGAAACGTACGGACTCTTGACCATGCGCTTGAGTATCCAGAACGTCAGTGGCGCCAGGCGGTAGGCGACCACCATCGGCCGCTTGTACAGCAACGCTTCAAGCGTCGCGGTGCCGGAGGCGATCAGCACCGCATCGCAAGCCGCCAAGGCCAGATGGGACTGGCCGTCGAGCAGGGTCAGCGGCAGATCGCGACCGGCCAACAGCTCTTCAAGCTGTGCGCGACGTTGCGGGTTGGCACACGGAACAACAAACCGCACACCCGGGCGCAACGCCCGCAAGCGTTGCGCGGTATCGAGAAACAACGCACCGAGCCGGCCAACTTCACCGCCACGGCTGCCAGGCATCAACGCCACCAGCGGCCCGTCGGGTAAACCGAGTTCGGCTCGTGCAGCAGCGCGATCGGCTTGCAGTGGAATGGCATCGGCCAGCGTATGGCCGACGAACCGCACCGGCACGCCTTTCTCTTCATAGAACTTGGCTTCGAACGGGAACAGCGTGAGCATCAGGTCGCAGCCTTCGCGAATCTTCAGCACGCGTTTCTGCCGCCAGGCCCAGACCGACGGGCTGACGTAATGCACGGTCTTGATCCCGGCCTGGCGCAGTTTGAGTTCGATATTGAGGTTGAAGTCCGGCGCATCGATACCGATGAACACATCGGGCTCCGCGGCAATCAGGTCGGCGACCAGTTTCTTGCGCCGTGCCAACAACTCACGCAGGCGCCCCAGGACTTCCACCAGCCCCATCACCGACAGACGCTCCATCGGGAAGTACGGGATCATGCCCTCGGCCTGCATCAGCGGACCGCCAACACCAATGAACTCGACGGCCGGATGACGTGCCTTGAGCGCGCGCATGAGACCCGCACCCAGAATGTCACCGGAAGCCTCGCCCGCTACCAGCGCAATACGCAGATTGGCCATGGTTAGCGAGTGATGCCGCGAGTCGAAGACTGGATGGAGTCACGGAACACCGCCACTTCCGGATACTGGGCCGACGACTCGGCCAGCTCGGCGAGTGCCTGCTCCACGGTCAGGCCCTGGCGGTAAACCACCTTGTAGGCACGACGCAGCGCGTGGATCGCCTCTTCGCTGAAACCGCGACGGCGCATGCCCTCGAAGTTCATGCTCCGGGCTTCAGCCGGGTTGCCGAACACCGTGACATACGCAGGAACATCCTTGCCGATTGCCGTACCCATGCCTGAAAAGCTGTGGGCACCGATGTGGCAATACTGGTGAACCAGGGTAAAGCCGGAGAGGATTGCCCAGTCTTCCACGTGCACATGGCCCGCCAAGGCGGTGTTGTTCACCAGGATGCAGTGGTTGCCGATAACGCTGTCATGGCCAATATGGGCATACGCCATGATCAGGTTGTGATCGCCCAGGGTCGTTTCCGAACGGTCCTGGATGGTGCCACGGTGAATCGTCACGCCTTCACGGATGACGTTGTGATCACCGATCACAAGGCGGGTTTCCTCGCCCTTGTACTTCAGGTCAGGCGTGTCTTCACCCACCGAGGAAAACTGGTAGATGCGATTGTGCTTACCAATTCGGGTCGGGCCCTTGAGGATCACGTGCGGCCCGATGACTGTCCCCTCGCCGATTTCCACACCTGCGCCGACGATCGACCACGGGCCGACCTCGACGCCGTCAGCCAGAACGGCTGTCGGATCGATGATTGCACGAGGGTCAATCAAACTCATAGCTTGCGTTCCGCACAGATGATTTCAGCGGAGCAGACCGGTTTGCCATCGACCGAAGCCTGGCATTCGAATTTCCAGATCTGACGCTTGCAGCTGATGAACTTGGCTTCAAGGATCAACTGATCGCCTGGCAGAACGGGCTGGCGGAAGCGCAGCTTGTCGGAACCGACGAAGTAATAAAGCGTGCCGTCGGCCGGTTTCACGTCGAGCATTTTGAAACCAAGGATCCCGGCAGCCTGAGCCATTGCTTCGATGATCAATACGCCCGGCATGATTGGATGCGCAGGGAAGTGACCATTGAAGAACGGTTCGTTGATGCTGACATTCTTGTAGGCGCGAATGCGCTTGCCTTCAACATCCAGCTCCACTACCCGGTCCACCAGCAGGAACGGGTAACGGTGAGGCAGGTATTCGCGAATCTCGTTGATGTCCATCATTTCGGGGGGAAGCCTATGTAAAGATTGGGAGCGCGCGACTGACGCACGTTCCGCTAGCAAATCAAGGAGGCAGTCTAGCGGCTGTGCACACTTGATATGGAAATGGTATCAGCCATCTGATGAAGCATTACCGTCAGGGGTCACTTCCCCTACTTGCTTTTCCAGCTGGCGCAGACGCCGCGCGATGTCATCGAGCTGACGAATGCGTGCCGCGCTTTTGCGCCACTCGGCTGCCGGCTGCATAGCCGTACCGGAAGAATAGGCACCTGGCTCGGTAATCGAGTGGGTCACCATGGTCATCCCGGTGAGGAAAACGTTGTCGCAAATCTCGATATGCCCCACCAGGCCTACGCCACCGGCGAGCATGCAATGCTTGCCGATCTTGGTGCTGCCGGAGATCCCGACACAGGCCGCCATGGCGGTGTGATCACCCACCTGAACGTTATGGGCAATCTGGATCTGGTTATCGAGCTTCACGCCGTTGCCGATGATGGTATCGGCCAAAGCACCGCGGTCAATAGCGGTATTCACGCCAATTTCCACATCATCGCCGATCAGCACACCACCGACCTGGGCGATTTTCTGCCAGATACCCTTTTCATTGGCAAAGCCAAAACCTTCGCCGCCGAGCACCGCGCCGGACTGAATGACAACCCGTTTGCCGACGCGGACATCGTGATACAAGGTCACGCGCGGCGCGAGCCAGCCACCCTCACCCACCACGCTGCGAGCGCCGATGAAGCAATGCGCGCCGACAGTCGTACCGGCGCCAACCTGGGCTGCGCTTTCGATCACCACAAAAGCACCGATACTTGCCGTTGGATCGACTACCGCATCCGCCGCGATCACCGCCGTCGGATGTATGCCGGCCGCGGCCTTGGGCTTGGGATCGAACAGGTGAGAAACGCGCGCGTAGGCCGCGTACGGATCCGGCACCACCAGCACATCCCCGTTATGACCTTCGGCGTCAGCGGCCTTGAGCAACAGGGCTGCCGCCTGACTGCCTGCCAGGTACTTGCGGTATTGGGGATTTGCGAGAAAGCTCAACTGAGCTGGGCCAGCCTCCTGCAAGGTGGCTAGCCCAGTAATTGCTTTCTCGGGGTCGCCACGTAGCGTGGCGCCGAGGAACTCGGCCAGCTGGCCGAGCTTAATGGTCACTGTCATGGATTACTTCAGCTGATTCATGCGCTCGATAACCTGGCGAGTGATGTCGTACTGAGGCTTGACATCAATCACTGCGCCACGCTCGAAGACCAGGTCAAAAGCACCTTTCTTGATGACTTCTTCCACAGCGCTGTCCAGTTTCGGCTTGAGCTGCTTCAGCATTTCACGGTCGGCAACGGCTTTGGCTTCATTCAGCTCCTTGGACTGGAACTGGAAGTCACGGGCCTTTTGCTTGAATTCAAGCTCCAGACGCTCGCGCTCGCCTTGCTGCATTTTGTCGCCACCAGCCATCAGACGGTCCTGAATACCCTTGGCGCTGCTTTCCAGCGTCTTGAGCTTGGTCAGCTGAGGACCGAATTTCTTCTCGGCATCCACGGCGTATTTCTTGGCCGCGTCGGACTCCAGCAAAGCCATCTGATAGTTCAGAACTGCAATTTTCATGTCGGCAAATGCCGGACCAGCGACCAGTACGCTGGCCAGGAGAACCAATTGAGTCAACTTACGCACGATGCACTCCTACAAAATTCATTGTCGTTATCTTGGGTCAGACGCTTAGAACGTCTGGCCGAGGGAAAATTGGAACACTTGAGTCTCGGCGTCATCCGGTTTCTTGACCGGCATGGCCAATGCGAAACTCAAAGGACCCAGTGCGGTGACCCAGGTCACACCCACACCAACAGAACTGGCCATGTTGCTCAGGCTGATGTCGTTGCACTTGGTGTTGGACTTCGTGCCATCAGCGTTTGTGGTATCCGAGCACGAGGAATCGAACACGTTACCCACATCCCAGAATACCGAGGTACGCAGGGAGCGTTGATCCTTGACGAACGGCAGAGGGAAGAGAACCTCCACACCGCCCTGGATCAGGACGTTACCACCGAACGGCAGCGGATCCTGGTCCGGGTCTGTCGCTGTACCAGGGTTCTTGCCGGTACTTGGCGTACTGCGAGGACCCAGGGTGCTGTCCTTGAAACCACGGACCGAGTTGAAACCACCAGCATAGTAGTTTTCATAGAAAGGCAAACCGTCGGTCGAACCGTAACCATCGCCATAACCCAGCTCGGTGTGCAGGCGCATGGTGTAGTTCTCGGACAACGGCTGGAACAACTGGCCACGGTAATCGAGCTTGAAGAACGACAGGTCGCTGCCTGGAATCGTGGATTCCAGCACCAGGCTCTGGGAATGACCACGGGTGGCGAGCACGCCCTTGTTCAGGGTGGACTCGGACCAGCCGGCCGAAGCCTTGAAGTTCAAGTACTGGTCGCCTTCCTTGTTAACGAAGTCGAAAATCTCGTCAACGGTGTAAACGCCGGTCTTGATCTTGTCCTGCTGTGCAGTCAGGCCGAAGGTCAGTCGCGAAGTCTCGCTGATCGGGTAGCCGACGCTCACGCCTGCACCCAGGCTGTCCACGGCATAGCTCGCTACATCGACGTCGAGGTCTTTGTAGTCGGTAGTGCGGTAGAAGGCGTTGTAACCCAGGCTCACGCCATCAGCAGTCCAGTAGGGGTCGACATAACCGAAGTTGTAACGACTCTGGTATTCACTTTTGGTCAAACCGACGCTGACCTTGTTACCAGTACCCAGGAAGTTGTTCTGGGTGATCGAACCACCGAGGATCAGACCGGCACTCTGGGCAAAACCGACGCTGGCGGTAATCGAACCGGAGGCTTGCTCTTCAACGCTGTAGTTGACGTCCACCTGGTCATCGACACCCGGCACGGCCGGAGTCTCGACGTTGACTTCCTTGAAGAAGCCCAGGCGTTCCAGACGGGTCTTGGATTGGTCGATCAGGTAGGTCGAAGCCCAGCCGCCTTCCATCTGACGCATTTCACGACGCAGCACTTCGTCTTCGGACTTGGTGTTGCCACGGAAGTTGATGCGGTTCACGTAGGCACGTTTGCCCGGATCGACCGCAAACAGGATGTCTACGGTGTGATCTTCATCGTGCGGTTGAGGCACGCCGTTGACGTTGGCGAAGGTATAACCTTCGTTACCCAGGCGACGGGTGATCAGTTCGGAGGTGGTGGTCATCAGCTTGCGCGAGAACACCTGGCCTTTTTGCACCAGCAGCAGGGACTTGACCTGGTCTTCAGGGACTTTCAGGTCGCCGCTGAGCTTGACGTCACGAACGGTGTATTTCTCGCCTTCGTTGACGTTGACGGTGATGTAGACGTGCTTCTTGTCCGGGGTAATGGAAACCTGGGTCGAAGCGATATCCATGTTGATATAGCCACGGTCCAGGTAGTAGGAACGCAGGCGCTCCAGGTCACCGGACAGTTTTTCACGGGCGTACTTGTCATCGTTCTTGAAGAACGACAACCAGTTGGTGGTCTTGAGTTCGAAAAGGTCGATCAGGTCTTCATCGGGGAAGACCGTGTTGCCCACCACGTTGATGTGCTGGATAGCGGCAACGGTACCTTCGTTGATGTTGACCTTCAGGCCAACGCGGTTACGCGGCTGCGGCACCACTTCGGTGTCGACGGTAGCCGAGTAGCGACCCTGGGCGACGTACTGGCGCTGCAGTTCGTTACGCACACCTTCAAGGGTGGCACGCTGGAAGATCTCGCCTTCGGCCAGACCGGATTGCTTGAGGCCTTTCATCAGGTCTTCGGTAGAGATCGCCTTGTTACCTTCGATCTCGATACTGGCAACAGACGGGCGCTCGACTACCGTGATGACCAGGACGTTGCCATCGCGGCCCAGCTGGATATCTTGAAAGAAACCGGTTTTGAACAACGCACGAGTGGATTCCACCAGGCGACGATCATCCGCCTGTTCACCGACGTTCAACGGCAAAGCACCAAAGACGCTACCCGCGGAGACCCGCTGGAGGCCATTGACGCGAATATCAGAGATAGTGAAGGACTCGGCGTGAACTTCGGCGATCATCAATACGGTGAGAACCGCAGTTAGCAGCAGACGTTTCATGAAGTCCTTTCTTATTCCAACTGGCAATAAACAAACTGCCGCAAAATGCGGCAGATTCGCAATTCAGCGACGTTACAGACGACCCAGATCATTGACCAGAGCAAGCAACATCACTCCGATCACCAAACTGATACCAATCTGTATCCCCCAACCTTGCACCCGATCCGACAAGGGGCGACCACGCGCCCACTCAATCAGATAAAACAACAAATGCCCCCCATCCAGCACAGGAATGGGCAGCAAATTCAGAACCCCCAGGCTAATACTCAGATAAGCAAGGAAATTCAGGAAATCAGCAACACCCGACTGGGCCGAAGCGCCCGCCACTTTAGCAATGGTTATCGGTCCACTCAAGTTTTTTACCGAGAGCTCGCCGAACAACATTTTCTTCAGTGAATCGAGGGTCAGCACGCTCATGGTCCAGGTGCGTCGAGCCCCCTCGCCAATCGCTGCCAATGGCCCGTAACTGACCTCGCGGATCATCTCCGGTGGCCAATCGACAGCCTTCACCCCTGCCCCCAAATAGCCGCTGGGTGACTTGCTCTCGCCGCGAGCGGCAAGCGTAACCGGAACATCGATTTGAGCACCGTCACGCTCAACCCGCAGCATGATTTTGGTATCGGGATGCATACGCACGGTATCGACAACCTGCTGCCAGTCATCCAGCGCACGCCCATCGAGCGCCAGCAACCGGTCACCGGTCTTCAGGCCAGCAGCCTGGGCCGGCCCCTTTGGGTCGAGTTCAGCCAGGACCGGCGGCAATGCCGGACGCCACGGACGAATCCCCAACGAATGAATCGGGTCGGGCTCATCAGCCCCTTTGAGCCATTTGTCCAATGCAAGTTCACGGGGAGAATCAGCGGTGGAGCCTTGCTCGCGAACCATTATCTGCAACGCACCGCTTTCGCCCAGGCGACGAACCAGTTGCAAATTCACTGCCGCCCAGCCGGAAGTCGCCTCGCCATCGATGGCCACGATTTCCTGGCCTGGGCTCAAACCCGCCTTGGCCGCCAGACTGCCGGACTCGACAGCGCCGATGACCGGGCGCACCTGCTCACTGCCGAGCATCGCCAATGCCCAGAAGAACACCATTGCCAGCAGGAAATTGGCGATCGGCCCCGCTGCCACGATGGCAATGCGCTGACGAACGGATTTGCGATTGAAGGATTGATCAACCTGATCGAGCGGTACTTCACCTTCGCGCTCGTCGAGCATTTTCACGTAGCCGCCCAACGGGATGGCGGCAACGACAAATTCGGTACCTTGTTTGTCGTGCCAGCGCAGCAAAGGCATGCCGAAGCCTACGGAGAAGCGCAGCACTTTGACCCCACAGCGACGCGCGACCCAAAAATGGCCGAACTCGTGGAAGGTAACCAGCACACCCAGAGCGACCAGGGTGCCGACAATCATATAGAGCGCGCTCATCTACTTTCTCCGCATTCCTATCTGCTGCTGCCTGGGTCAACTATCCGCAGCATTTACCGCCCGTGGCGGCTCAACCATTGTTCGGCCAGCAATCGCGCCTTCGCGTCTGCCGTGAACACTGCCTCAAGATCATCCACGGCCACAACGGGCTCCAGACTCAGTACTTCCTCGATGATACTCGCGATTTCCAGGTAACGAACCCGTTCGTCGAGAAATGCCGCCACCGCCACTTCGTTCGCCGCATTGAGCATCGCCGGCGCGCTGTTACCCGCCTCGGCCGCCTGACGAGCCAGACGCAGACAAGGGAAACGCTCTTCATCAGGCGCCTGGAAATCCAGCCGGGCAATGGCAAACAGATCCAGCGGCGCCACACCCGAGTCAATCCGCTCGGGCCAGGCCAGGGCATTGGCGATGGGTGTGCGCATGTCCGGATTACCCAGCTGCGCCAGGACAGAACCATCGACGTAGTCGACCAGCGAATGGATCACACTTTGCGGGTGAATCACCACTTCGACCTGGGACGGCTTGGCATCGAACAGCCAGCAGGCCTCGATCAACTCAAGCCCCTTGTTCATCATGCTGGCCGAATCAACGGAGATTTTCCGCCCCATGGACCAGTTCGGATGCGCACAGGCCTGGTCCGGCGAAACACTCGCCAGTTCAGCCATTGGCGTCTGGCGGAACGGACCGCCGGAAGCCGTCAGCAAAATCCGCCGTACGCCAACAGCCTCAAGGCCACGGGCATAATCGTGCGGCATGCACTGAAAAATCGCGTTGTGCTCGCTATCGATCGGCAGCAACACCGAACCGCTCTTGCGCACCGCCTGCATGAACAGCGCGCCGGACATCACCAGCGCTTCCTTGTTGGCCAGGAGGATCTTCTTGCCAGCTTCGACCGCCGCCAGTGTCGGGCGCAATCCCGCTGCACCGACGATGGCCGCCATGACGGTATCGACTTCCGGATCGGAAGCGACCTGACACAAACCTTCCTCGCCCACCAGGACACGGGTCGCAAGACCCGCCGCGCGCAGATCGTCCTGCAAGGTGCGGGCAGCAGCGACCTCAGGCACCACGGCAAATCGCGGAACATGGCGCACGCAGAGCGCCAGCAATTCACTCAAGCGAGTGAAGCCACTCAGGGCAAAGACCTGATAACGATCCGGATGGCGGGCGATGACGTCGAGCGTACTCAGGCCAATAGAGCCGGTCGCCCCCAGGACGGTAATCTGTTGCGGGCGGCTCATGGGGCCGCCATCCACAACAGCACGGCAAACACCGGAATCGCTGCCGTCAGGCTGTCGATACGATCCAGCACGCCACCGTGACCCGGAAGCAGGTTGCTGCTGTCCTTGATGCCGGACTGGCGCTTGAACATGCTTTCAGTGAGGTCGCCCACCACCGAGATAAACACGATCAGAGCGGCACAGATCAGCCCCTTGAACAGCTCGGCCACTGTCCAGTCGCGCACCAGGGCAACGAGCGTGGTAATGACCAGGCTCAACGCCAGGCCACCGTACACGCCTTCCCAGCTTTTACCCGGACTGACCTGCGGTGCAAGCTTGCGCTTGCCGAAGGCCCGGCCGGAGAAGTAGGCACCAATATCGGCACCCCAGACCAGCACCATCACAGCCAGGATCAGCAAGTTACCCAGCGGGTATTGCTTGATCTGCACCAGACCTTGCCAGGCCGGCAGGAGAATCAGCAAGCCGATCACCAACTTGGTCGCCGCATTGGACCAATGCTCGCTCGAACGCGGGTACGTCAACACCAGATAGGTCGCAACCCCCCACCAGAGCACCGACGCGCCCAGGACCCAAGGCGCCAGGCCCGGAAGTATGTGCATGACAAACAGCATCAACGCGACGACCGCGGCATAGGCAACCCGCATGGACTGGGCAGCGAAACCCGCCAGGCGCGCCCATTCCCAGGCACCCAGGGTTACGACCAGCCCGATGAACAGCGCAAAACCGGAGCCCTCGAGCAGGAAAAACCCGCACAGGGCAATCGGCAGCAGGATCAACGCGGTGATGATTCGTTGTTTAAGCATTAAACCCGGGCTCCAGCCTCGACCTGCTCGCTCGTTTTACCGAAGCGGCGCTGGCGGGAAGCGAAATCTGCCAGCGCATTGCGCATGGCATCGTGTTTGAAGTCCGGCCAGAACAGGTCGGAGAAGTACAACTCGGCATAGGCCAGTTGCCAGAGCAGGAAGTTGCTGATGCGGTGCTCGCCACCGGTACGGATACACAGGTCCGGCAACGGCAGATCGCCCGTGGCCAGGCAGGTCTGTAGCAGATCAGGCGTGATGTCTTCCGGTCGCAAATGCCCGGCCTGAACCTCTCGCGCCAGTCGTTGCGCAGCTTGCGCGATATCCCACTGACCACCGTAATTGGCGGCGATCTGCAGGACAAAACGATTGGCGCCAGCGGTCATGGTCTCGGCTTCGCGCATGGCGGCCTGCAGCTCGGGATGAAACCGCGAGCGGTCACCAATGATGCGCAGGCAGATGTTGTTGTCGTTGAGGCGCTTGGCCTCACGACGCAGCGCCTTGAAGAACAGATCCATCAAGGCGCTGACCTCATCGGCCGGGCGTTGCCAGTTCTCGCTGGAAAAGGCGAACAGGGTCAGCACCTCGACCTTGGCCTCGGCACAGACTTCAATGACCGCACGTACAGCATCCACGCCCGCTTTATGCCCGGCGACACCTGGCATAAAGCGTTTTTTCGCCCAGCGATTGTTACCATCCATGATGATCGCGACATGGCGCGGCACCGCGGACGGTGCAGTCTGCTTGGTCTTTTCCATTTAAAGCTCGACCCTTATACGGCCATCAGGTCTTTTTCTTTCTGCGCCAGATTCGCGTCGATTTGAGCCACGAACTTCTTGGTCAGATCGTCGATTTCACCCGTGGCGCGACGCTCTTCGTCTTCGCTGATTTCTTTTTCCTTGACCAGATCCTTCAGCGAGCTGTTGGCATCACGACGGATGTTGCGCACGGCAACACGGGCGTCTTCAGCCACGTCACGCGCCTGCTTGGTGAAGCCCTTACGGGTTTCTTCGGTCAGGGCAGGCATGGAGATCAACAGCAGCTCACCGAGGTTGGTCGGGTTCAGGTTCAGACCTGCACTGCCGATCGCCTTGTCGACGGCACCCAGCATGTTGCGCTCGAACGCGACAACTTGCAGGGTACGGGCGTCTTTAACGGTGATATTGGCCACTTGCTTGATCGGGGTGTCGGAACCGTAATAAGGAACCATCACGCCTTCCAGGATGCTTGGGTGCGCCTGGCCGGTACGGATGCGGCCGAAGTTGTGCGCCAGCGATTCCACCGACTTCTGCATGCGCTCTTGAGCGTCTTTCTTGATTTCGTTGATCATTGTTGGCCTTCCTCGATCAGGGTTCCTTCAGCGCCGCCATGTACGATGTTCAGCAGGGCGCCGGGCTTGTTCATGTTAAATACGCGTAGCGGCATCTTGTGGTCGCGGCACAGGCAAATGGCCGTCAGATCCATCACACCCAGCTTGCGATCCAGCACTTCATCGTAGGTCAGATGATCGAACTTCTCGGCATGCGGGTCTTTGAACGGGTCGGCGGTATAGACGCCATCGACCTTGGTCGCCTTGAGCACGACATCGGCATCGATTTCGATTGCACGCAGGCAGGCTGCCGAATCCGTCGTAAAGAACGGGTTGCCGGTACCGGCCGCGAAAATCACCACGTCCTTGGAGTTCAAGTGGCGCATGGCCTTGCGACGATCGTAGTGATCGGTCACGCCAACCATGGAAATAGCGGACATCACGATGGCCGAGATGTTGGCGCGCTCAAGGGCGTCGCGCATGGCCAGGGCGTTCATCACAGTGGCCAGCATGCCCATGTGGTCGCCGGTGACCCGGTCCATGCCAGCCTTGCTCAGCGCTTCACCGCGGAACAGGTTGCCACCACCGATAACCAGACCAACCTGAACACCGATGCCGACCAGTTGGCCAACTTCCAATGCCATGCGATCCAGAACTTTCGGGTCGATCCCGAACTCTTCCGAGCCCATCAGGGCCTCGCCGCTAAGCTTGAGTAGAATGCGTTTATAGCGAGCCTGATAACCACTGCCCTGCTGAGCCATTGCGAATCTCTCCTGCGGCGTATTTTAAAAATTCTTTGCGAGCTGTTTACAGCTGGCGTTCACTCTAGCGTTGCGCTGCTTCAGCGCCATCGGAACATGGCTTTGTAAGCCAGTTCCAAAGGGAAACCAATTAAAAATTGATGCCCCATCTGAAAAGAGGCTGCGCGCGTGAGCGGGCAGCCTCTTCTGGGCGACAGTTAAAAACCGTCTTATTGCTTGGCGGCAGCCAGCTGGGCAGCAACTTCTTCGGCGAAGTTGTCCACTGGCTTCTCGATGCCTTCGCCTACTTTGAAGTAAGTGAAGGAAACGATTTCAGCGCCGGCTTTCTTGGCCAGGGCACCCACGGTGATTTCCGGGTTCATGACGAAAGCTTGCTCTACCAGGCTGGCTTCAGCCAGGAACTTGGTGATACGACCAGCGATCATCTTCTCGACGATTTCAGCTGGCTTGCCTTTCATCTTGTCTTCGTTCAGGGTCAGGAAGACGCCCTTCTCGCGCTCGATGGCTTCTGGCGAAACCTGCGATGGCAGCAGGAACTCAGGGTTGCTTGCCGCCACGTGCATGGCGATCTCTTTGGCCAGCTGAACATCGCCGCCCTTGAGAACAACAGCAACACCGATCTTGTTACCGTGCAGGTAGGTGCCGACAACGTCACCCTCTACGCGTACCAGGCGACGGATGTTGACGTTTTCGCCAACTTTGGCCACCAGGGCTTCACGAGCCGATTCCTGAGCGGCGATCAGCGGAGCTGCGTCGGTCAGTTTTTCGTCGAAGGCTTTTTCTACGCTGGCAGCAACGAAGTTCTTGAAGTCGTCTTGCAGGGCCAGGAAGTCGGTCTGCGAGTTAACTTCCAGCAGCACGGCTAC
This sequence comes from Pseudomonas sp. A-R-19, assembly GCF_019956575.1. Classification (NCBI taxonomy): domain Bacteria; kingdom Pseudomonadati; phylum Pseudomonadota; class Gammaproteobacteria; order Pseudomonadales; family Pseudomonadaceae; genus Pseudomonas; species Pseudomonas sp. A-R-19. Next base: position 15,529 of record NZ_JAHBDR010000062.1, on the reverse strand, counting down.
CTTGTCGTCTGCCTTGATGGCGATAGCGCCTTCAGCGGCAACGTTGCCGGCTTTCTTGGCAGCCTTGATGGCGCCCGAAGCGCGCATGTCATCAATGGCTTTTTCGATGTCGCCGCCAGCCTTTTCCAGGGCTTTCTTGCAATCCATCATGCCTTCGCCGGTACGCTCGCGCAGTTCTTTGACCAACGCTGCAGTAATTGCTGCCATTTTAAAATTCCTCTTGGATAGGTTTTCAACCATTCCACCCGATCGAACGGGCGATCAATTCTTCCCGAACCACCCTTGTTAGCTGCCGCACGTTACAGATAGAGCAGTGGGCGCCGACAAATGGTTTTCGAGGTGGCAAAAAGGGGGCCAAGCCCCCTTTTTGCTTACTGAGTCAACGCCAGGGCGTCAATTACTCAGCTGCAGCCTGAGTTTCTTCAGCTACGAATTCAACGGTGCCGCCGGCAACATTGTTGCGACCACGGATTACAGCGTCAGCCATCGAACCCATGTACAGCTGGATAGCGCGGATTGCGTCATCGTTGCCTGGGATGATGTAGTCAACGCCTTCCGGGCTGCTGTTGGTATCGACCACGCCGATAACCGGGATGCCCAGCTTGTTGGCTTCGGTGATCGCGATGCGCTCGTGATCAACGTCGATAACGAACAGAGCGTCTGGCAGACCGCCCATGTCCTTGATACCACCCAGGGAACGATCCAGCTTTTCCAGGTCACGGGAGCGCATCAGCGCTTCTTTCTTGGTCAGCTTGGCGAAAGTACCGTCTTCGGCTTGCACTTCAAGGTCACGCAGACGCTTGATGGAAGCACGGATGGTTTTGAAGTTGGTCAGCATGCCGCCCAACCAGCGGTGATCGACGTACGGCGAACCGCAACGTGCTGCTTCTTCAGCAACGATCTTGCCAGCGGAACGCTTGGTGCCGACGAACAGAATCTTGTTTTTGCCCTGGGCCAGACGCTCTACGAAAGTCAGAGCTTCGTTGAACATTGGCAGGGTTTTTTCAAGGTTGATGATGTGGATCTTGTTACGCGCGCCGAAAATGTACTTGCCCATTTTCGGGTTCCAGTAACGGGTCTGGTGACCGAAGTGCACACCGGCCTTCAGCATATCGCGCATGTTGACTTGGGACATGATAGTTCCTTAATAAGTCGGGTTTGGCCTCCACGTATCCCAATGACCAACCAGCAGCATCAAGCTTCCGGCACCCAGGTCATCGTGTCGACACGTGTGTGGATTTAGGCTTTTCGGGACATCCCCGGAAAGCGGCGCATTTTATACCATAAGGCAGGGCAAAACGGAACCCGGATTCTGAAATCCTGGCGAGTGCTTTGCTCCACCCCTTGGAATCCGCCAAGAATGCACCATTCTATAGAGAGAAGCGATGCACTCAGGCGCAGATTTGCGCTGATCGTCTGGTAGAATCGCTTTTTTCAGGGCCGCGAAGATCGATCGCGCAATGCCCTTTCCGTTTAGAAAGCGCCGCCTGGCGCAGAGAGAGCCTGTATGACCGTCACCCTCAAAACTCCCGAGGATATCGCCAAGATGCGTATCGCCGGCAAACTGGCCGCCGATGTGCTGGAAATGATTGCCGAACATGTCAAGCCGGGCGTTACCACCGATCAACTGAACCAGATCTGCCACGACTACATCGTCAATGAGCAGAAAGCCATCCCTGCCCCGCTCAACTACAAGGGCTATCCGAAGTCGATCTGCACGTCGATCAACCATGTGGTCTGCCACGGCATCCCGAACGACAAGCCGCTCAAGGATGGCGACACCCTGAACATCGACGTCACCGTCATCAAGGACGGTTACCACGGTGACACCAGCCGCATGTTCCACGTCGGCAGCGTGCCGGTCTGGGCCGAGCGCCTGTCCCAGGTGACCCAGGAATGCATGTACAAGGCGATCGAAATCGTCAAGCCCGGCTGCCGCCTGGGCGACATCGGCGAAATCATCCAGAAGCACGCTGAAAAGAACGGCTTCTCGGTGGTTCGCGAATTCTGCGGCCACGGCATCGGCAAGGTGTTCCACGAAGAGCCGCAGATCCTGCACTACGGCCGCGCTGGCACCGGCATGGAACTCAAGGCCGGCATGACCTTCACCATCGAGCCGATGATCAACCAGGGCCGTGCCGACACCAAGGTACTGGGCGACGGCTGGACCGCGATCACCAAGGACCGCAAGCTCTCGGCCCAGTGGGAACACACCCTGCTGGTGACCGAAACCGGCTACGAGATCTTCACCCTGCGCGCCGATGACACCATCCCTCGCGTTTCGGCCTGATCCCGTTACCGTACATCGCCTATAGAAAGGAAAGCCAATCGATGCCGCAGGTGGATCCCGAACTCTTCGACCGCGGCCAGTTCCAGGCTGAACTGGCCCTGAAGGCAAGCCCGATCGCGGCCTTCAAGAAGGCGATCCGCCAGGCCCGCGAAGTGCTCGACACGCGCTTTCGCGGCGGCCGCGACATTCGCCGGCTGATTGAGGATCGCGCCTGGTTCGTCGACAACATCCTGCAAAAGGCCTGGAACCAGTTCGACTGGAGCGAGGACGCCGACATCGCCCTGGTCGCGGTCGGCGGCTACGGCCGTGGTGAATTGCATCCTTACTCCGATATCGATCTGCTGATCCTGCTGGACAGCGCCGACCACGAAGTTTTCCGCGATTCCATCGAGCGTTTCCTGACGCTGTTGTGGGACATTGGCCTGGAGGTCGGTCAGAGCGTTCGCTCGGTCGACGAGTGCGCCGTCGAGGCTCGCGCCGACCTGACGGTTGTCACCAACCTGATGGAAAGCCGCACCATCGCTGGCCCCGAACATTTGCGCCAGCGCATGCTGGATGTCACCAGCACCGCACACATGTGGCCGAGCAAGGACTTCTTCCTGGCCAAGCGTGCCGAACAAAAGGCCCGCCACCACAAATACAACGACACCGAATACAACCTGGAACCCAACGTCAAGGGCTCGCCCGGCGGCCTGCGGGATATCCAGACGATCCTGTGGGTAGCCCGTCGCCAGTACGGCACCCTGAACCTGCGGGCGCTGGCTGGCGAAGGGTTCCTGGTCGAGAGCGAAAACGCCCTGCTCGCCTCCTCCCAGGAGTTCCTGTGGAAGGTTCGCTACGCCCTGCACATGCTCGCCGGTCGTGCCGAAGACCGCCTGCTGTTCGATCACCAGCGCACCATTGCCGGGCTGCTGGGCTTCAAGGGCGACGACGCCAAGCAAGCCATCGAAAACTTCATGCAACAGTATTATCGGGTAGTGATGAGCATCGCCCAGCTCAGCGACCTGATCATCCAGCACTTTGAAGAGGTCATCCTCGCACCGGAGGACGAAGCGCCCGCGCAGCCGATCAACTCGCGCTTCCAGTTGCATGACGGCTACATCGAAGCACGCAACGACAACGTGTTCCGCCGCACGCCGTTCGCCATGCTGGAAATCTTCGTATTGATGGCCCAACAGCCGGAAATCAAGGGCGTGCGCGCCGACACCATTCGTCTGCTGCGGGAAAACCGTCACCTGATCGACGACGACTTCCGCAACGATATTCGCAACACCAGCCTGTTTATCGAACTGTTCAAATGCAAGATCGGTATCCACCGCAACCTGCGGCGGATGAACCGTTACGGCATCCTGGGGCGTTATCTGCCCGAGTTCGGCTTTATCGTCGGGCAGATGCAGCATGACCTGTTCCACATCTATACCGTCGACGCGCACACCCTGAACCTGATCAAACACCTGCGTAAGTTGCAGTACACCCAGGTGTCGGAAAAATTCCCGCTGGCCAGCAAGCTCATGGGCAAGCTGCCCAAACCCGAGCTGATCTACATGGCCGGCCTGTACCACGACATCGGCAAAGGCCGGCATGGCGACCACTCGGACATCGGCGCGGTCGACGCCGAGGCGTTTTGCCAGCGCCATCAGCTGCCAGTGTGGGACAGCCGCCTGATCGTGTGGCTGGTGCAAAACCACCTGGTGATGTCGACCACCGCCCAGCGCAAGGACTTGTCCGACCCGCAGGTGATCCACGATTTCGCCCAGATCGTCGGCGACGAAACCCGCCTCGACTATCTATATGTACTGACCGTCGCCGACATCAACGCCACCAACCCGACGCTGTGGAACTCCTGGCGCGCCAGCCTGTTGCGCCAGCTCTACACCGAGACCAAGCGCGCCCTGCGTCGAGGCCTGGAGAATCCGGTGGACCGCGAAGAGCAGATCCGCCAGACCCAGAGCGCTGCCCTGGATATCCTGGTGCGCGGCGGCACCGACCCGGACGATGTCGAGCAACTCTGGGCGCAGCTGGGTGATGACTATTTCCTGCGTCACACCGCCGGCGACGTGGCCTGGCACAGCGATGCGATCCTCCAGCAACCGGCCGACGGCGGACCGCTGGTACTGATCAAGGAAACCACCCAGCGCGAGTTTGAGGGCGGCACGCAGATCTTCATCTATGCCCCCGACCAGCACGATTTCTTTGCCGTGACCGTGGCGGCGATGGACCAGCTCAACCTGAACATCCATGACGCCCGGGTCATCACCTCCAGCAGCCAGTTCACCCTCGACACCTACATCGTGCTCGACACCGACGGCGACTCGATTGGCGATAACCCGGCGCGGGTCAAACAGATCCGCGACGGCCTGACCGAAGCCCTGCGCAACCCGGACGACTACCCGACCATCATCCAGCGCCGGGTGCCGCGCCAGCTCAAGCATTTCGCCTTTGCGCCGCAGGTGACGATCCACAACGACGCCCAGCGTCCGGTGACGGTGCTGGAGCTCACGGCCCCCGACCGCCCGGGCTTGCTGGCGCGGATTGGCACGATTTTCCTGGAGTTCGACCTGTCGCTGCAAAACGCCAAGATCGCCACCCTCGGCGAGCGCGTGGAGGACGTGTTCTTCATTACCGACGCCAACAATCAGCCGCTGTCCGATCCCCTGCTGTGCAGCCGCCTGCAGGATGCGATCGTCGAACAACTGAGCGTCAACCAGGAACCTGATATCAAACTGTCGCGCATCAGCATCTGAACCAACACATTCCCCCCTGTGGCAATGGACTTCCTGTGGCGAGGGGGCTTGCCCCCGTTGGGTCGCGAAGCGGCCCCAAAACCTGCACACGCGGTGTATCAGGTACACCGCACACCATGGTTTTACGACTGCTACGCAGCCGAACGGGGGCAAGCCCCCTCGCCACACAAGACTGCTCCCACATTGAAAGAGGCCCCCGATGAACAACGCTCTGTCCCAGCTCCAGCCTTACCCCTTCGAAAAGCTCCGCGCCCTGCTCGGCAGCGTCACGCCCAACCCGGATAAGCGTCCGATCGCGCTGTCCATCGGCGAGCCGAAACACCGTTCGCCAAGCTTTGTCGCCGAGGCCCTGGCCAGCAATCTGGAAAAAATGGCGGTGTACCCGACCACCCTCGGTATCCCGGAGCTGCGTGAAGCCATTGCCGCCTGGTGCGAGCGTCGTTTCGGCGTGCCGAACGGCTGGATCGATCCGGCGCGCAACGTGCTGCCGGTCAACGGCACCCGCGAAGCGCTGTTCGCCTTCACCCAGACCGTGGTCAACCGTGGCGACGACGCGCTGGCGGTCAGCCCGAACCCGTTCTACCAGATCTACGAAGGCGCGGCGTTCCTCGCCGGGGCCAAGCCGCATTACCTGCCGTGCCTGGACGAAAACGGTTTCAATCCGGATTTCGACGCCGTCTCGCCGGACATCTGGAAACGCTGCCAGATCCTGTTCCTGTGCTCGCCAGGCAATCCGACCGGTGCATTGATTCCGGTGGAAACCCTGAAAAAGCTGATCGCCCTGGCCGATGAACACGACTTCGTGATCGCCGCGGACGAGTGCTACAGCGAGCTGTACTTCGACGAACAAACCCCGCCACCAGGCCTGCTCAGCGCTTGCGCGGAACTGGGCCGCAAGGACTTCAAGCGCTGCGTGGTGTTCCACAGCCTGTCCAAGCGTTCGAACCTGCCAGGCCTGCGTTCGGGCTTTGTCGCCGGTGACGCCGACATCCTCAAGGGTTTCCTGCTCTACCGCACCTACCACGGCTGCGCCATGCCGGTTCAAACGCAACTGGCCAGCGTTGCCGCCTGGAATGACGAAGTGCACGTGCGCGCCAACCGTGCGCTGTATCGCGAGAAGTTCGATGCGGTGCTGGAAATCCTCAGCCCGGTCATGGACGTACAGCGGCCGGATGGCAGTTTCTACCTGTGGCCGAATGTGGCGGGGGACGATGCTGCATTCTGCCGCGACCTGTTCGAACAGGAACACGTGACCGTGGTACCGGGTTCTTACCTGTCGCGGGATGTGGATGGCGTCAACCCGGGTGCCGGGCGCGTGCGCATGGCGCTGGTTGCCCCGCTTGCCGAGTGTGTCGAAGCTGCAGAGCGCATTCGCGACTTCATTCAACGTCGCAAATAACCGCAGACCTGTAGGCGTCCGGCTTGCCGGCGATGGCCATTTGCAGGACGCCATCGCCGGCAAGCCGGGCTCCTGCAAGAGCAGCAGTTATTTCACCTGGCCAAGTTTCGCCTCACTCAGATCCAGTTCCCCCAACACCTCACGCAACACGTCATCGCCGATCTGGTGATGACGGCTGAGGCTGTACAACTCCAGGCGTTGCGCCCGCAACGCCTTCAAACGCAGACGGCGCTCCAGCAAGTCCATCTGAAAGGCCAGGGCCTGGGCTTCAGCGGAATCGTTGAACACCTCCAACTGGTGCCGATATTCAGACATTATCCGTGCCTTTAGCTCAGCGGCCAGCGCGGACTGAGCGGCGTCCTGCGGGTTGACCTCTTCTGCCTCAAGGGCATGAATGGCCGCTTCGGCGGTTTTGCGCCAGGCGTCGCGCACCTCATTGCGCCGCTTGTCATCGGGACTTGCTTCGATGCCCCGCAGCAACATCGGCAACGCGATGCACGCAGCGATCAGCGACAAAAGAATCACCCCGGCAGCGATGAAGATCAGCAGGTCGCGCTCAGGAAACACTTCCCCGCCCATCAACAACGGCACCGACATCACACCCGCCAGCGTCACGGCCCCGCGCACGCCGCCCACGGTCAGCAACCAACAGGATCGCGCTGTCGGCACCTGGGTCACGTCGCCCTTGCCGCGCAAACGCCGCAGCAGCACCGACAAACGCCAGATGCTCTGCACCCAGACGAAGCGCAAGGCCAGCAGCACCAGGAAAATCGCCACCACGTCCAGCCCGCGATACAGCAACGTTGGCCATAGCGAGGTTTCGTGACTGGCCACGGCCTTGATGATGTCCGGCAACTGCAGGCCCAACAGCAGGAAGATCAAGCCGTTGAAGGCGAACTCCAGCAGTGACCAGACACTTCGGTTGAGCAAACGCGTATTGGTCTGGCGCGGCAACAGATCGAGCCAGCTCTGCATCATCCCCGCCGCCACCGCCGAGAGGATGCCCGACACTTCCATGCGTTCGGCCAGCACGTAGGCGGCAAACGGCAGCAGCAACATGAACACCACGTGCGTCGCCGGATCATCCCAACCACGGGCAATCATCCACGCCCGCAGACGGCCAACCAGCCAGCTCAAGGCCACCCCCACGGCCAGGCCGCCCACCGCCACCAGCACAAACGTCAGGCTGGCATTGGCCAGCGAGAACACACCGGTCACCGCCGCCACCAGCGCAAACTTGAACGTCACCAGGCCCGAGGCATCGTTCATCAGCGCCTCGCCCTGCAAGATGTGCATCAAAGGCGTGGGCAGCCTATTGCGGGAGATGGCCGACACCGCCACCGCATCCGTCGGCGACAGCACGGCCGCCAGGGCAAACGCTACCGGCAACGGCACGCCGGGCAGTAGCCAATGAATGAAATACCCGGCGCCGACCACGGTAAACAGCACCAGGCCCACCGCCAGGGTCAGGATCGGGCCGCGCAGGTGCCAGAATTCGCGCTTGGGCATGCGCCAGCCGTCGGAGAACAACAGCGGCGGCAGGAACAGAAACAGGAACAACTCGGGATCCAGGGCCACATGCAACCCCAGCGTCGGCCAGGCGAGCAAGGCCCCTGCGGCGATTTGCACCAGCGGCAACGGCAACGGAATCACCCGTCCGATCAGGCGCGAAACGCCGACCAGCATCAACAGGATCAGGACGGTGTAAGCGGTTTGCATTGAGCAGGATTCCCGGACGCATTGAAGTGCCATATTAGCCGCTTAGACTGCCGGTGGCCCTTGCACCTATGTCGCACCCTGAAACACTGTTTTCATCCTGTGGGGGCGGGCCTGCTCGCGAAGACGATGTACCCGTCGACACCTGCATCGCCTGACACGCCGTCTTCGCGAGCAAGCCCGCTCCCACAGGTTTGCGCTTTACCCGAGTGGCCATGGCATAATCCGTCACCTTTTATTTACGGCACCTGCAAAGGGGGCAATTCCTTGACCGTTTCAAGCAAAACGTTGCACCTTTTCGGCATCAAAGCCTGCGACACCATGAAAAAGGCGCGCACCTGGCTCGATGAACACGCTGTCAGCTATGACTTTCATGATTACAAAGCGGTCGGTATCGACCGTGAACACCTGACCCAATGGTGCAACGAGCACGGCTGGGAAGTGGTGTTGAACCGTGCAGGCACGACCTTTCGCAAGCTCGAAGACGAACGTAAAGCCGATCTCGACCAGTCGAAAGCCATCGAACTGATGCTCGCACAACCCTCGATGATCAAGCGCCCGGTGCTCGATCTCGGTGACCGAACCCTGATTGGCTTCAAGCCAGATATCTACGCGGCCGCGCTCAAGTAAGCAGCCCGTTCCATTTTGTTAGAGGTATCAACATGTCTACTACCCTGTTCAGCCTGGCCTTCGGCGTCGGCACTCAAAACCGTCAAGGCGCATGGCTGGAAGTGTTCTACGCCGCCCCGGTTCTCAAGCCTTCGGCTGAAGTCATCGCCGCTATCGCCCCGATCCTGGGCTACACCGAAGGCAATCAGGCCATCGCGTTCAGCACTGCCCAAGCCTCGCAACTGGCCGAAGCGCTCAAAGGCGTCGACGCTGCCCAGGCTGCCCTGCTGACCCGCCTGGCCGAAAGCCACAAGCCACTGGTCGCCACCCTGCTGGCCGAAGACGCACAGCTGTCGTCCACTCCCGAGGCCTACCTCAAGCTGCATCTGCTGAGCCATCGCCTGGTCAAGCCCCACGGCCTGAACCTGGCCGGGATCTTCCCGCTGCTGCCGAACGTGGCCTGGACCAGCCAGGGCGCTGTCGACCTGAGCGAACTGGCCGAGCTGCAACTCGAAGCCCGCCTGCGCGGCGAGCTGCTGGAGGTGTTTTCGGTGGACAAGTTCCCGAAAATGACCGACTACGTGGTACCGGCCGGCGTGCGTATCGCTGACGCCGCGCGTCTGCGCCTGGGCGCTTACGTGGGCGAAGGCACCACCGTGATGCACGAAGGCTTCATCAACTTCAACGCCGGCACCGAAGGCCCGGGCATGATCGAAGGCCGCGTATCCGCTGGCGTATTCGTCGGCAAGGGTTCGGACCTGGGCGGCGGATGCTCGACCATGGGCACCCTGTCGGGCGGCGGCAACATCGTGATCAAGGTCGGTGAAGGCTGCCTGATCGGCGCCAATGCCGGTATCGGCATTCCGTTGGGCGACCGCAACACCGTCGAGTCGGGCCTGTACGTGACCGCCGGCACCAAAGTCGCGCTGCTGGACGAAAACAATCAGCTGGTCAAAGTGGTCAAGGCCCGTGAACTGGCTGGCCAGCCGGACCTGCTGTTCCGTCGCAATTCGGAAACCGGTGCCGTGGAATGCAAAACCCACAAATCGGCGATCGAACTGAACGAAGCGCTGCACGCTCACAACTAAGCCACACGACCACCCGCACCTCTGTAGGAGCGAGCTTGCTCGCGATGGACGTCAACGATAACGCGCGGCATCAGACAGCCCGTGTCGTCCACGCGTCCATCGCGAGCAAGCTCGCTCCTACAGGGGGCAGGCGTACAGGCGAACACCATGATGATGCTCTCCCCCTGGCGCGCCGATTTCCCGGCCATCGCCGCCCTGCAACGGCAAGGCCAGACCTATCTGGACAACGCCGCCACCACGCAAAAACCTCAAGCCCTGCTGGATGCCTTGGCGCATTACTACGCCAACGGCGCGGCCAACGTGCATCGGGCGCAGCATTTGCCCGGCGCCCACGCCACCCAGGCCTTCGAGGACAGTCGCCGCAAAGTCGCGCAATGGCTCAATGCTGACGATTGTGGCCAGATCATTTTTACCCACGGCGCGACGTCCGCGCTGAATCTCCTGGCCTACGGCCTGGAACATCTTTTCAATCCGGGCGACGAGATTGTCATCAGCGCCCTGGAGCATCACGCCAACCTGCTGCCGTGGCAGCAACTGGCGCACCGTCGCGACCTTAAACTGGTGATCCTGCCGCTGGATGCCGACGGCGTGATCGACCTTGCAGCGGCCGCCGATTTGATCGGCCCACGCACACGCCTGTTGGCCGTCAGCCAGTTGTCCAACGTGATTGGCGCCTGGCAGCCGCTGCCCGAATTGCTGGCACTGGCCAAGGAGCACAACGCCCTGACCGTAATCGACGGCGCCCAGGGCGTGGTCCACGGCCGCCACGACGTGCAAGCATTGGGCTGCGATTTCTATGTGTTCTCGAGCCACAAGCTCTACGGTCCCGATGGCCTGGGCGTGCTGTTCGGGCGCAATACCGCGCTGCAACAGCTGCATCCCTGGCAGTTCGGCGGTGAGATGGTGCTGGATGCCAATTATCACGACGCACGCTTTCGCCCGGCCCCGCTGGGTTTCGAGGCCGGGACGCCGCCAGTGTCCAGTGTGATCGGCCTGGGAGCGACCCTGGATTACCTCGCCGGGCTCGATCAGGACGCCGTGTCCGCCCATGAAGCGGCACTGCATGCCTGCCTGCTCAAGGGTCTTGAAGCGCGCAACGGCATTCGCCTGCTGGGCAAGCCGCAGGTGGCACTGGCCAGCTTCACCGTCGAAGGTGTGCATAACGCCGACCTGGCGCATTTGCTGACCGAACAAGGGATCGCAGTGCGTGCCGGCCATCACTGCGCCATGCCGCTGCTTAAACGCTTTGAACTGGCGGGGGCGATTCGGGTGTCGCTGGCGCTGTACAACGACTCCGAAGACCTGGAGCGGTTCTTTCAAGCCCTGGATCAGGCTCTGGAGCTATTGCGATGAGCTTGCCTGCCGATGCCGTGACGGCGCTCGAGACCTTTCAGAAAGCCGCCGGCTGGGAACAACGCGCCCGCCTGCTGATGCAATGGGGCGAGCGCCTGCCCGCGTTGAGCGATGCGCAGATGTGTGATGCCAACCGGGTGCACGGCTGTGAAAGCCAGGTGTGGCTGGTGGGCGAGTTGCGCGATGGCCATTGGCAGTTCAGCGCCAACAGCGATGCGCGGTTGATTCGCGGGTTGGTGGCGTTGCTGCTGGCGCGGGTCAACGGCTTGTCGGCGATTGAGTTGAAGCAGATGGATTTGCCGGACTGGTTCAATCAGCTTGGGCTGGGGCGGCAGTTGTCCGAGTCGCGCAGCAATGGCTTGAATGCGGTGCTTCAGCGGATGAATGAGTTGGCTGGTTAATCGCCTTCGCGAGCAAGCCCGCTCCCACATTGGATTTCGGTCCTACACAAAAACTGTATTCACTGAAGATCAAATGTGGGAGCGGGCTTGCTCGCGAAGAGGCCATCAGCAGCCACCTCAAACTTGAGGCTTCACCCGCTCCGCCGGCCGCCGCACGCCCGCGACAATCTTGTCCACAGCCTTGGTCGCCGCGACCATGCCAAACGTCGCTGTCACCATCATCACCGCGCCAAACCCGCCGGCGCAGTCAAGCTTCACCCCATCGCCGACAAAACTCTTCTGCAGGCAAATGCTGCCGTCTGGTTTCGGGTAGCGCAACTGCTCGGTGGAAAACACGCACGGCACGCTGTAATGGCGGGTCACGGTGCGTGAGAAGCCGTAGTCGCGGCGCAGCGTGGAGCGCACTTTCGAAGCCAGCGGATCGTTGAACGTGCGATTCAGGTCGCAGACCTGGATCAGCGTCGGGTCAATCTGCCCGCCCGCGCCGCCGGTGGTGATGATCTGGATCTTGCGACGCTTGCACCAGGCGATCAGCGCCGCCTTGGCGTTGACGCTGTCGATGCAGTCGATCACGCAGTCGATATTCGGCGTGATGTACTCGGCCATGGTGTCGCGAGTAACGAAGTCCGGCACCGCGTGCACTGTGCAGTCCGGGTTGATCCCACGCAGACGCTCGGCCATCACCTCGACCTTGGGCTTGCCCACCGTGCTGTCCAGCGCGTGCAACTGGCGGTTGGCGTTGCTCACGCAGACGTCGTCCAGGTCGAATAGCGAAATTTCGCCCACGCCACAGCGGGCCATGGCTTCCGCCGCCCAGGAACCGACGCCACCGACGCCGACGATCGCCACATGGGCCGCCCTCAGGCGCTCAAGGCCTTCGATGCCATACAAACGGGCGATGCCGGCAAACCGCGGATCTTCTGTACTCATGACCAACACCTCAAAAACCGGCGCGCATTATAGGGCTACGCAGCGACAAGTTTTAAGCTTCAAGCTGCAAGTGTAAGAACTTATGTGAAAGTTAACTGCCCAATGTCGTGCAATTCCCTGTCCGCTGTACGAGCAGAGAATGCCCGGTGTAGGATGCGCGCCCCTTGGCGACAGCCAACCGTTCCTTCGTTCCACAGTCTTTGGAACCCGAAATAGCCATGTCATCGCGTAAATTTGGACTCAACCTGGTCGTGGTGCTCGCCATCGCTGCCTTGTTTACCGGCTTCTGGGCGCTGATCAACCGCCCGGTCACCGCCCCCAACTGGCCTGAACAGATCTCCGGCTTCTCGTACTCGCCATTCCAGCAGGGCCAGTTCCCGCAGAAAGACCAGTACCCGACCGACGATCAAATGCGTCGCGACCTGGAGATCATGAGCAAGCTGACGGACAACATCCGCATCTACTCGGTCGATGGCACCCTGCAAGACATCCCGAAACTCGCCGAAGAGTTCGGCTTACGGGTGACCCTGGGCATCTGGATCAGCCCTGACCAGGAACGCAACGAGCGGGAAATCACCCGCGCCATTGAAATCGCCAATTCCTCGCGCAGCGTCGTGCGTGTGGTGGTCGGCAACGAAGCGATCTTCCGCAAGGAAATCACCGCCGCCGAACTGAGCGTGATGCTCGACCGTGTCCGTGCTGCCGTGAAAGTACCGGTCACCACGTCCGAACAGTGGCACGTCTGGGAAGAACACCCGGAACTGGCCAAGCACGTCGACCTGATCGCCGCGCACGTCCTTCCGTACTGGGAATTTATCCCGGTGGACAAGGCCCAGCAGTTCGTTCTGGACCGCGCCCGCGACTTGAAAAAAATGTTCCCGAAAAAGCCGCTGCTGCTGTCCGAGGTGGGCTGGCCGAGCAACGGCCGCATGCGCGGTGGCGCCGATGCCTCACCGGCAGACCAGGCGATCTACCTGCGAACCCTGGTCAACAAGCTCAACCGCCAGGGCTTCAACTACTTCGTGATCGAAGCGTTTGACCAGCCGTGGAAGGCCAGTGACGAAGGTTCCGTCGGCGCCTACTGGGGCGTGTTCAACGCCGCGCGCCAGCAGAAGTTCAACTTCGAAGGCCCGGTAGTGGCGATTCCGCAGTGGCGCGTATTGGCCATCGGTTCGGTGGTGCTGGCGCTGTTGTCGCTGACCCTGCTGATGATCGACGGCTCGGCCCTGCGCCAGCGTGGCCGCACCTTCCTGACCTTCATTGCGTTCCTGTGTGGTTCGGTGCTGGTGTGGATCGGTTACGACTACAGCCAGCAATACAGCACCTGGTTCAGCCTGACGGTGGGCTTCTTGCTCGCCCTCGGCGCGCTCGGGGTGTTTATCGTATTGCTGACCGAAGCCCATGAACTGGCCGAAGCGGTGTGGGTGCACAAGCGCCGCCGCGAATTCCTGCCGGTGGAGGGCGATTCCAGCTACCGCCCGAAAGTGTCGATTCACGTGCCCTGCTACAACGAGCCGCCGGAGATGGTCAAACAGACCCTCAACGCCCTGGCCAACCTCGACTATCCGGACTTCGAAGTCCTGATCATCGACAACAACACCAAGGACCCGGCGGTCTGGGAACCGGTGCGCGACTACTGCGCAACCCTCGGTCCGCGCTTCAAGTTCTTCCACGTGGCACCGCTGGCCGGCTTCAAGGGTGGCGCGCTGAACTACTTGATCCCGCACACCGCCAAGGATGCCGAAGTCATTGCCGTGATCGACTCGGACTACTGCGTCGACCGTAACTGGCTCAAGCACATGGTGCCGCACTTCGCCGACCCGAAAATCGCCGTGGTGCAGTCGCCGCAGGATTACCGCGACCAGAACGAAAGCACCTTCAAGAAGCTCTGCTACGCGGAATACAAAGGTTTCTTCCACATCGGCATGGTCACCCGCAACGACCGCGACGCGATCATCCAGCACGGCACCATGACCATGACCCGTCGCTCGGTGCTCGAGGAACTGGGCTGGGCCGACTGGTGCATCTGTGAAGACGCCGAACTGGGCCTGCGCGTGTTCGAGAAAGGCCTGTCGGCGGCGTATTACCACACCAGCTATGGCAAGGGCCTGATGCCCGATACCTTTATCGACTTCAAGAAGCAGCGTTTCCGCTGGGCCTACGGAGCGATTCAGATCATCAAGCGCCATACCGCCAGCCTGCTGCGCGGCAAGGACACCGAACTGACCCGGGGCCAGCGTTACCACTTCCTCGCGGGCTGGTTGCCGTGGGTCGCGGACGGCATGAACATCTTCTTTACCGTCGGCGCGCTGTTGTGGTCGGCGGCGATGATCATCGTGCCGCAACGGGTCGATCCGCCGCTGCTGATCTTCGCAATCCCGCCACTGGCGCTGTTCGTGTTCAAGGTCGCCAAGATCATTTTCCTCTACCGCCGTGCGGTTGGAGTGAACTTGAAAGATGCCTTCTGCGCGGCGCTGGCCGGCCTGGCGTTGTCCCACACCATCGCCAAAGCGGTGCTGTACGGCTTCTTCACCAGCAGCATTCCGTTCTTCCGCACACCGAAAAACGCCGACAACCACGGCTTCTGGGTGGCGATTTCGGAAGCCCGGGAAGAGATGTTCATCATGCTGCTGTTGTGGAGCGCGGCCTTGGGGATCTTCCTGGTGAACGGCATGCCGAGCAATGACATGCGCTTCTGGGTGACCATGCTGCTGGTGCAGTCGCTGCCGTACCTGGCGGCGCTGATCATGGCGTTCCTCTCGTCGCTGCCGAAACCGTCGGTCGAGACTGAAACGGCACCAGCGGTCTAAATCTCTGCGGATGCACTAAACGGCGGCCAATGGTCGCCGTTTTGCTTTAAGATAACCGCCATTTTGCGGGGCTTGGGCATGTCGCGGTTTACCGATCGAACCCAATTCCTGTGGGAGCGGGCTTGCTCGCGAATGCGGTGTAACAATCAACGTATATGTTGACTGACACACCGCATTCGCGAGCAAGCC